>DATIUN010000362.1:0-9240 GCA_035466795.1 Azonexus sp.
TGCCGAGGTAGGCGGGGTGCAGCGACTGGCGCTTTTCCGGCGGCAGCGTCTCGGGCAGGAGCTTCCAGCAGGCGGTCCAGAGCAGCGCGGTCGACGCCACCAGGAAGGCAAAAACCGACCGCCAGCCGAACCACGTCTGCAACCAGCCGCCGATCAGCGGCGCGATCACCGGCGCCAGCGCGAACATCATCGTGATCTGCGAAATCAGCCGCTGGGCCGGCGGGCCGTCGAACAGATCGCGCACGATGGCGCGGCTGATGACCATGCCGGCGCCGGCAGTGACACCCTGCAGCGCCCGCCATACCCAGAGTTGCTCGATCGAGGTGGCGAAGGCGCAGCCGACCGAGGCGGCGCCGAACAGCGCGAGGGCGACGAGGATCACGCGCCGCCGGCCGAAGCGGTCGGAGAGCGCGCCATGCCACAACGTCATCGTGGCGAAGGCCAGTAAATAGGCCGATAGGGTCTGCTGGACCTGGAGCGGCGTCGCGCCAAGATCCTCGGCGATTTCGTGGAAGGATGGCAGGTAGGTATCGATCGAGAACGGGCCGAGCGCCGCCATGCCGGCGAGCAGGAAGGCGAAGGTACGCGTCGAGCGCTGCGGTTCAGCCACCGGGCAGCCGCCGGTACTGGATTGCCTCGGCGATGTGCGGCGCGCGAACCGTCGCGCTGCCGCCAAGGTCGGCGATGGTGCGGGCGACCCTGAGGATACGGTGCCAGCCGCGCGCCGAGAGGTCGAGGCGCTGGCTGGCCTGTTTGAGCAGGCTGGCGCCCGCCGCGTCGGGGGCGCACAGGGAGTCGACTTCGCCCGGGTCGAGGCGGGAATTCGCTTTCTGCTGGCGTTCGTGCTGACGGGCGAGCGCGGCTTCGACGCGTTCGCGCACGGCCGCCGACGGTTCGCCATCGGCCTTGCCGTCGAGCGCCTCGACAGGGAGTGCGGGCACTTCGATGAGCAGGTCGATGCGGTCGAGAAAGGGACCGGACAGCTTGCTGCGGTAGCGCGCGATCTGGTCCGGCGTGCACCGGCATTTTCCGTTGCGGTGGCCGCTGAACCCGCAGGGACAGGGATTCATCGCGGCGATCAACTGGAATTCGGCCGGAAATTCGGCCTGCCGCGCGGCGCGGGCGATGTGGATACGGCCGGATTCCAGCGGCTCGCGCAGGGTCTCCAGTACCTTGCGGTCGAACTCAGGGAGTTCGTCGAGAAACATCACGCCTTGATGGGCCAGCGATATTTCCCCCGGCCGCGGCGGGTTGCCGCCGCCGACCAGCGCGACGGCCGACGCGGTATGGTGCGGGGTGCGGTAGGGGCGCTGGCCGAAGCGCTCGGGGCGGAACTGACCGACCAGCGACAGCACGGCGGCCGACGCCTTGGCGGCTTCGCGGTCGAGGGCCGGCATCAGGCCGGGCAGGCGGGCGGCGAGCATCGATTTTCCCGAACCCGGCGGGCCGATCATCAGGAGCGAGTGATTGCCGGCGGCGGCAATTTCCAGCGCCCGCTTGGCCTGGCTCTGGCCGCGGACTTCGCTGAGGTCTGGAAAAACCGGCTGATTTTCGAGGTCGACCGCGGCAGGCACTGGCAGCGATGCCTGTCCGCTCAGGTGAGCGCACACTTCCAGAAGCGAGCCTGCCGCCAGGACATTTCCGTTGCCGGTCAGCGCCGCTTCGCGGGCGCTGCCGGTGGGCAGGATGAAGGCCTTGCCGGTGTCGGCGGTCTGCAGGGCCATCGCCAGCGCGCCGCGTACCGGGCGCAGTTCGCCCGACAGCGAGAGTTCGCCGGCAAACTCATATTCGGCGAGCGGCGGACGTGGAATCTGGCTGCTGGCCGCCAGGATGCCGAGGGCGATCGGCAGGTCGAAGCGGCCGGATTCCTTGGGCAGGTCGGCCGGGGCCAGATTGACGGTAATCCGCTTGGCAGGAAATTCGAAGCCGGAATTGACGATGGCGGCGCGCACGCGGTCGCGCGCCTCCTTGACCTCGGTGTCCGGCAGGCCGACCAGCGTGAAGCTGGGCAGGCCGCTGGCCAGATGAACCTCGACCGTCACCGGCGGCGCCTGCAGACCGTCCAGTCCCCGGCTGTGCGCGATGGCGAGCGCCATCCCCGATTACTTCGCGGCTTTCGCTTTTTCCAGCGCCTCGACGCGGGCCTCGAGTTCCTTGAGCTTCTGGCGGGTGCGGGCCAGCACCTGGGTCTGGATATCGAATTCCTCGCGGGTCACCACATCGAGCTTGGCGAGCAGGCCGCTCACCGCCGCCTTGGCGTTTTTCTCAAAATCCTTTGCAGGCGAGTTGGCGAGCAGGGCACTCATCTTGTTGCCGATTTCTTCAAGTGTTTTCGGGTCGAGCATGGGAATCCTCCGTGTCCGGAAAAGTGTAACACAGGGCCATACCTCTCCATTTTGGATGCCCGGCACAGCGGTGGTGCGCCGATGCCAGAGTGCGCACCGTGTTGGTGCTTTAACCGAATCGCAGCCTTCGCCATCGGTGAAATTGACCTTGATTTTGATCAAAAAACGACCTGGCACAGGTCATGCTTATGCTGTGCTGCACAATTTCCTTTTTCAATTTTTTACTTTCACAGCAGGAGAAACACCATGAACAAGTCTCTGATCGCCCTGTCCCTTGCAAGCGCCTTTGCAGTGCCCGCCTTTGCCCAGACCTCTTCCTCGGATGCTACCGGTGCGCCGCCGGCCGCCGCCGCCGAGCCGGCGGGCCCGCACACCTTCACCGGTAACATGACCATTGCGTCGAGCTACCGTTTCCGTGGTATTGACCAGACCTTCAACAAGCCAGCGCTCCAGGGTGGTGTCGACTACTCGCACGAGAGTGGCATCTACGTCGGCAACTGGAACTCCAACGTCAATTCCGGTGCCGGTTTCCCGGAAGGCAACCTGGAAATGGACTTCTATGGTGGCTGGAAGAAGGCCTTCGGTGACTTCGGTCTCGATGTCGGTGGTCTCTATTATTACTACCCGGGCTCCACGGCGACGCCGCTTTCCAATTCCAACAGCAAGAATCTGAGCGCTACGTCCAGCGGTACTGTTAATAATGGCGAACTGTACATTGCCGGTAGCTGGAAGTTCATCACACTCAAGTACAACTACGCTGTGACGGACTACTTCAGCCTGCCGGATTCCAAGGGAACCAGCTACCTCGACCTGTCGGCAAACTATGATCTCGGCGACGGCTGGGGCATCCAGGGCCACGTCGGTCACCTCTACGCCACGAAGTACAAGTATGCCTTCACGACCGGTAGCGACGACATCAGCTACACCGACTGGAAGCTGGGCGTGACCAAGGACATCAGCGGCTGGCTCATTGGCCTTGCCTACGTCGACACCAATGCCAAGGGCAATTGCGGCAACGCCGAGTTCTACTGCTTTGCCAATTCCTGGAATTCCAGTGGCATCGGCGGCAAGACCCGTGATGCCGGCGGCGCCATCGCTGTTCTGTCCGTGACCAAGACCTTCTAATCCAGCTTCAACCTTCCCCGCCGGTGACCCGGCCGGCGCCAGCGGGGAAGCGCCAATATCAAATCTTTTTGGGGAACTCTCATGAAATTCGTTACCGCCATCATCAAGCCGTTCAAGCTTGACGAAGTGCGTGAAGCCTTGTCCGCCATTGGCGTTCAGGGGGTCACCGTCACTGAAGTGAAAGGTTTCGGCCGGCAGAAAGGGCACACCGAGTTGTACCGGGGCGCCGAGTATGTCGTCGATTTTCTGCCCAAGGTGAAGATCGAGGCTGCCATCAGAAGCGATCAGATCGATCAGGTTATCGAAGCCATCGAAAAATCGGCCAGCACCGGCAAGATCGGTGACGGCAAGATCTTCGTTTTCGACCTCGAACAAGTTGTTCGTATCCGTACCGGTGAAACCGGTACCGATGCCCTTTAAGGAGCGAATCATGAAACGCGTTTTCGCATTGCTGGCACTTGTCGGGGCCGTCGCTATCGGCGCGCCGGCCTGGGCCGAAGAAAAGGTGGCTGCTCCGGCGGCGACCGCAACTGCCGAAGCACCGGCGGGTATGTCCGGAATGAGTGGTATGTCCGGAATGAGTGGTATGTCCGGAATGAGCGGCATGGCGGCCGAAGCTGCACCAGCCGCTGCTGCAGCACCGGCGCCGGTCGTCAATAAAGGTGACAACGCCTGGGTGATGACCAGTGCGGCACTCGTCATCCTGATGTCGATCCCGGGTCTGGCATTGTTCTACGGCGGCCTGGTCCGCACGAAGAACATGCTGTCGGTGCTGATGCAGGTATTCACGATCTTCTCGCTGATTACCGTGCTCTGGGTGGTCTATGGCTACTCGGCGGCATTCACCGAAGGCAACGAGTTTATCGGGACGTTGGACAAGCTCTTCCTGAAGGGTGTGACGCCGGAATCCGTCGGCGCCACTTTCTCCAAGGGCGTGGTCATCTCCGAACTGGCCTTCGTGATCTTTCAGGGCGCCTTCGCGGCCATCACCTGCGGCCTGATCGTCGGTGCCTTGGCCGAACGCGCGAGGTTCTCCGCCATCCTGTTGTTCATGGTGATCTGGTTCACGCTGTCCTACATCCCGATGGCCCACATGGTCTGGTACTGGGCGGGTCCGGATGCCTACATCGACGCCGCAGCCGGTGAAGCGGCCGGCAAGACAGCAGGCTTCCTGTTCCAGAAGGGCGCGCTCGACTTCGCCGGCGGTACCGTGGTCCATATAAACGCTGCAATGGCTGGCCTGGTCGGCGCCTACATGATCGGCAAGCGCAGTGGTCTGGGCAATGTCGCCATGGCCCCGCACTCCCTGACCTTCACGATGATCGGTGCTTCCCTGCTGTGGTTCGGCTGGTTCGGCTTCAACGCCGGTTCCGCGCTCGAGGCTTCCGGCGGTGCCGCACTGGCGATGGTGAATACCTGGGTTGCTACGGCTTGCGCCGCACTGTCCTGGATGTTCGCCGAATGGATGATCAAGGGCAAGCCCTCGATGCTGGGTGCTGCTTCCGGCGCGGTTGCCGGTCTGGTGGCGATCACCCCGGCGGCCGGTTTCGTCGGCGTCATGGGTGCAATCGTGATCGGCCTGCTGGCCGGCATCATCTGCCTGTGGGGCGTCAATGGCCTGAAGAAGTTGCTCGGTGCCGACGATTCGCTCGATGTCTTCGGCATCCATGGCGTCGGCGGCATCCTCGGGGCCATCCTGACCGGCGTCTTCGTCGATCCGGCCCTCGGTGGCACGGGTGTCTATGACTACGTCGCCAACAAGGTCGGCGACTTCGACATGGCAACGCAGGTGATCGCTCAGTTGTGGGGCGTAGGTACCGTCATTGTCTGGTCGGGCGTGGTCTCCCTCGTCGCCTTCAAGCTGGTGGATATCGTGATCGGCCTGCGGGTACCGGAAGACGAAGAGCGCGAAGGCCTCGATGTCACGTCGCACGGCGAGACTGCCTATCACCACTAGGACCATGAAACCGAAGGCTGGCCCCGGTGCCTGCCTTCTGGTTCGCGGAATCAGGAATCTCTCTCCTTCGGGGCACCTTCGGGTGCCCTTTTTTTGTCCGTTGTTCAGGTAAACGAAACCCGACTTTCCCGTATCGCCGGGGGCCCTGTGTCATAATCGGCGACTTGTTTTTGCCGGCTGTCCGTGACAAGCCTCGCATTAAATTGGAGAAATGAATGGACATGACCAAACCCCGGGCGCGCATCGGTGTGCTCTTCCTCGCCGCCGCGGGCAGCGCCAGTGCCACGCTGGTTCAGGCAGCCCCCAACAGCGCCGCCGAATGTCATGCCATCGCGGCAAGCATGGAGCGCCTGGCCTGCTATGACGCAGTCAGCGGCCGTGCCGGGGAGGCGCCCCTAGGGGCGCCCGCAGCCAGCGCCGCCACCGCCGCGACCGCCGGTGCGGCGCCGGCTGCTCCAGTCGACGCAACAAAGCAAGCCGAAAGCGGCGGGACGGCGCCAGCGACGACGATCTCGATGATTGACAATGCGTGGGGTTTCGATCCTGCCTCGGCGCCGTTCGACGTCCGTTTCCACAATGCGAACTACTTGCTGTTCGGGCGCTATACAGACAACGTCAACAATTCACCGTTCTCGCCCTTGTTCCAGGGTACCGGGCAACCCCAGCAGGACCTCAGCAGCACCGAGGCGAAATTCCAGTTCAGCTTCAAGGCGCGCCTGTGGACGACGGATGACCGGCGCTGGGGCCTGTGGGCCGCTTACACCCAGCAGAGCCAGTGGCAGTTGTACAACGGCGACACCTCGCGCCCGTTCCGCGAGAACAACTACATGCCCGAGCTGTTCGTGAGTTACCGGCCGGACGTCGATCTCGGCGGCGGCTTCAAATGGAAGCTTCTGAATGCCGGCTACAACCACCAGTCGAACGGCCGTTCCGATATTCTTTCCAACGGCACCGACAACGGACTGTCGCGCAGCTGGGACAGGCTCTTCGCCGAATTCGGCGTCGAGCGTGAGAATCTCGCGTTGTTCGGTACGCTCTGGTATCGCCTGCCGGAGGATTCGAACAAGGACGACAATTCGGACATCTCGTATTACTACTGCTATTGCAAGCTCAGCGCACTTTACCGTTGGCGCGTCAACACCTTCTCGGCTTCGGTCCGCGGCAACCTGAGTACCGGCAAGGGCGCAGTCGAAGCCAACTGGTTCTCGCCGCCGCTGATTGGCCCGCTGCGCGGCTATGTGCAGGTCTTCTCGGGGTATGGGGAAAGTCTGATCGACTACAACTGGAACCAGACCACCATTGGCGCCGGCGTCGCGTTGAGCGACGGACTCTAACACCATAAATTCAAAGGCTGTCACTAGTCGCGCCGCCTAGCTGGGACGCGCCTAGGCGCTACCCCGGCCTACGTCGAAAAGGCCGGGAACCATCCCTGCTCGGGCGCCGGATGGATGCAGTTGCGCCCGGCTGCCTTGGCCTGATACAGCGCATCGTCGGCCATCATGGTGGCCTGGTCGAGGCTTTCGTCACCGGGATGGCAGCGGGCGATGCCGCAACTGATCGACAACCTGATCTCGCCGCGCGGGCTGCATATCGTGATCTGGTTGACCGCGTTGCGAATCCGTTCGGCGACGAGGTGGGCGCCGGATGGCGAGGTGTCCGGCAGGAGCAGGCGGAACTCGTCGCCCCCGGCGCGCGCGAAGATGTCCTGTTCGCGCAGGTTCTCGGTAGCGACGGCAACGAACTGGCGTAGCGCATCATCGCCGGCCGCGTGACCAAGGCGGTCGTTGATTTCCTTGAAGTGGTCGAGGTCGATGACGACCAGCGCCAGTTCCCCATCATTGCGCGCCAGCCGGGACAATTCGTGGCGACCGAGATCGTAGAAGGTACGAAGGTTATAGGTACCGGTCAGAAAATCGGTTGCGGCGAGACGTTCCAGACGCTGCTCGAGCGCCTTGCGTTCCGATATGTCCAGCATTGCGCCAACGATGCCGTCCGGCTGGCCATCCACATCGAGGAAGACCGCCTTGTGGAAAACCACGTCATGGACACTGCCGTCGGCATGGCGGACCCGCGACTCATAAGTTTGCGATCCGCCCTGGGCCAGGTGCTCGACATCCGAACGGTCGTGGATGGCGGCCATCTCCTCCGAAGCGACGTCGTACACCGTCTTGCCGATGATCTCGGCGGCCGCCAGGCCGAGATGGTCCTCGAATGCCTTGTTGCACGAGATATAGCGGCGCTCGCGATCCTTGATGAATATGGGGATCGGCAGGGTATCCACGGTCGCCTGCAGGCGCAGCAGGTGAGCAAGCCGGTCGGACGGCGTTTCTCCGCAGGCCGTGCGCGGCTGGTACTCGAGGCGGGCGACGATCAGTTCGATGCGCTCGAGATCATCCATGGCGCAACAGTCCGCCGCATCGCTCCGGATGATGCGGCGCGCCAATTCCGGGTCCCAGGGGTCGAGCAACACGATGTGCGGGAAGCCGCTCGGGCACATCGGATGGAAACGATGCTGCCAGTCCGTGTAGGCCGCTTCCCCGTCGATCGCCACCAGCACGGCCAGCGCCGTATTGGCCTCCTGGCAACCGCCGCTGCCGCTGCCGCTGCACGGGTTGGGATTGACCACCGCCAGCCCAGCCAACGCCGGCAACGCCGCGCCCTTGCCGAGACGCAAGTCGAGGAGCAGAAGGCGGGGTGGTAGCGGGTTGTCCGACATGGATTTATTCCAGTTTTAGCTGGTTGCATATTAGAAGCTGATGATCCGCCGCAACAGGAAATATTCCTCACTTGCCGGCTGTCATGCTGGCGATATGGCTCCTTGCCGTGAAATATTTCTCGGTTTGCCGTGAATAGTTGCGGGCCGGGCTGGGCCGCCCCGCTCTTTTCCCTGCCGGGCAGTTTTCGGCCCGGAAAACCGGTTGACCGTACCGCATCCGAAAAGGATACCGTCCCCGGTGCGGGGACATAAAATCAAGTGTTGGGGTGCGACTAGCGAAAAACGACCGTCTTGTTGCCATGGACCAGCACCCGGTCTTCCAGGTGGTAGCGCAGGCCGCGCGCGAGGACGGTCTTTTCGATGTCCTTGCCGTAGCGCACCATGTCTTCCGGAGAATCGGCATGGTCGATGCGGATCACGTCCTGCTCGATGATCGGGCCGGCGTCGAGTTCCGAGGTGACGTAGTGGCAGGTCGCGCCGATCAGCTTGACGCCGCGCTGGTGCGCCTGGTGGTAGGGCTTGGCGCCGGCGAAACTGGGCAGGAAGCTGTGATGGATGTTGATGATCCTGCCGCACAGCGCCGCGCATAGTTCCGGCGACAGGATCTGCATGTAGCGGGCGAGGACCATCGAATCGCCGCGCACATCCTCGAAAATGCGCTGGATTTCAGCGTAGGCAGCCTGCTTGTTGTCGGCGGAAACCGGCACGTGATGGAAGGGGATGCCATGCCACTCGACGAAACCGCGAAAAGTATCGTGGTTGGAGATGACGCACGGGATCTCGATGTCGAGTTCCTTGGCCTGCCAGCGCGCCAGCAGATCGTAGAGGCAATGTTCCTGTTTGGAAACGAGGACGACGACGCGCTTCTTGACCGCGCTGTCATTGATTCGCCAGTCCATCTGCAGCGGTTCGGCGACCTCGGCGCGGAACCGCTCGCGGAATTCGGCAAGCAGGAAGGACAACGAATCGGCTTTGATCTCGATGCGCATGAAATAGCGACCGGTCAACACGTCGGAGTGGAAACTCGATTCGAGAATCCAGCCGCCGTTGCCGGCGATGAAACCGGAAACCCTGGCGATGATGCCGACCTGGTCGGG
>DATIUN010000363.1:0-3958 GCA_035466795.1 Azonexus sp.
TTCGCGGCCATTCGGGCGGTGCAGGAAGGGTTCGATCGAAACGCCGTTGATCTTGGCGTTCGGGTGGCGCTTCTGCACCGTGTCGATGATGTCGTGATAGGCGTTGCTCACTGCCGGCGCATTCATGATGTTGAGACGTACACCGCCGGCGTCGGTCTTGTGCGTCAGGTCGGGCGAATCGACCTTCATGGCCACCGGAAAGCCGATCTGCTCGGCGAGCAGCAGGGCCTCGGTTGCCGTGCGGGCGACCATGGTCTGGGCGACCGGCACGCGGAAGGCGCGCAGGATGGCCTTCGATTCCATTTCGGACAGCACTTGGCGGCGCTCGGCGAGCAGGGCCTCGATCAGCATCTTGGCGCCTTCGGCCTCGGGACGGCCGTGCTGGCGGGTCGGTTCCGGCGTCTGCAGCAGCAGTTTCTGGTTGCGGTAATACTTCGAGATGTGATGGAACAATTCGATCGCCGTCTCCGGCATGCGCAGCGCCGGAATGCCCGAGTCCTCGAGGAACTTGCGGCCGGCCGAGACCTGTTCTCCCCCCATCCAGCAGCAGAAGATCGAGCGGTTGGCCTGTTCGGCTACCTCGACGATGGCCTTGGCGACTTCCATCGGCTCCGTCATCGCCTGCGGCGAGAGGATGACCAGCGTGCCGTCAACGTTGGGGTCGTGGGTAACGGTGAGGATCGTGTCGCGGTAACGTTCCGGCGTCGCGTCACCGGCAATGTCGATCGGGTTGCCGTGCGACCAGTTGCTGGGCAACGCCTTGTTGAGCACTGCCATCGACTCGTCGGACAACTTGGACAGGGGAATGCCGAGGTCGCCGGCCCGGTCCGCCGCCATCGCGCCCGGCCCGCCGCCGTTGGTGATGATCGCCAGGCGGTTGCCCAGCGGGCGGAATTTGGAAGCGAGCGCCTTGGCAGCATAGAACAGCTGGCCGATGTTCTGCACGCGAACCACGCCGGCACGGCGCACGGCGGCATCGAATACGGAGTCGGAGACCGCCGACATACCCGAGTGTACGGCGGTTGCCATCGATCCCGCTTCATGACGTCCGGACTTGAGCAGGATGATCGGCTTGATGCGGGCGGCGGAACGCAGCGCACTCATGAAGCGGCGGGCGTTGCGGATACCCTCGACGTACATCAGGATGTAGTGGGTGCGGTTGTCGTAGATCAGGTAGTCGAGAATTTCGCCGAAATCGATATCGGACGTCATGCCGATGGAAATTACCGACGAGAAGCCGACCTGGTTGCTCTTGGCCCAGTCGAGCACTGACGAACACATGGCGCCGGACTGTGAAACCAGCGCCAGGTTGCCGCCGTTGGCCGTCATCCGCGCGAAGGTGGCGTTGAGGCCGAGATCAGGACGGATGATGCCGAGGCAGTTGGGGCCGAGGATGCGGACGTTGTAGGAACGGGCGATTTCGAGCACCTTGCGCTCCAGCGCGGCGCCGATGTGGCCTGATTCCGAGAAGCCGGCGGCGATGATGATGACGTTGCGCACGCCGCTGCGCCCGCACTGTTCGATGATCTGCGGCACTGTTTGCGGACGGGTGGCGATGACCGCCATCTCGACGCGGGCGCCGATCTCTTCGATCGACTTGTAGGCCTGCTGGCCCTGTATCGTTTCGTGCTTGGGGTTGATGGCGTAGAGCCGGCCCTTGTAGCCCGAACTCAAAATGTTCTTGAAGATGACGGCGCCGACGGCGTTTTCGCGGTCGGACGCGCCGATGACGGCAACCGATTTCGGTTCAAAAAGTGTCGTCAGGTAATGTTGTTCAAGCATGGCAAACCTCTTTAATGGCCATTATTGTGCAGTGCACAACTCTAACATGAAAGACTTATGGTTTCCATGCCGGGTGTAGGGTAATACCCCTAATCAAGCAACCGGGATTCGATCGCCAGCGATTGCGTGAGGGCGCGGTGAACAGGGCATTTGTTGGCAATTTCCAGCAGTCGTGCGCGCTGCTCGCCGGTCAGGTCGCCGTGCAGCGTGATGTTGCGCAAGAAATGGTCGCGACTGACGCCGTCGACCGTCACCCTGTCATGGCTCAGGCTGACGCTGACCCGCGTCAGCGGCAAGCCCTTGCGCTCGGCGTACATGCGCAGGGTCATCGCGGTGCAGGCACCGAGGCCGGCCATCAGGAAATCGAACGGTGCCGGCCCGGCATCCGTGCCCCCCAGACTGACCGGTTCGTCGGCCAGCAGCCGGTGCTGGCCAGCGATCACTGCCTGCTGGTATCTTCCCTGACCATTCTCTTCAACGATGACGATCCCGGACATGACTTCCTCCTTGCCTGAACATGCCGCCATGATAGCCCCGTCGCCCTGGGTCGAGCGCCATCTGTCGTTCCTCGCGCCAGGCGGGCGGGTGCTCGATCTCGCCTGCGGCAGCGGACGCCACGCGCGCCTGCTGGCGGCGCGGGGTTATGAGGTTGTTGCGGTCGACCGGGATTTCGCGGCAATTTCCGGACTACGTGGGGTGGCCGGGATAACCGCGCTGCAACTCGATCTGGAAGGCAGCGACTGGCCGCTCGCCGGCGAGCGCTTCGCCGGCATCGTCGTCACCAATTACCTGTGGCGGCCGCGACTGGCGGATGTCTGCGCCATGCTGGCCAGCGGCGGTGTCCTGATCTACGAGACCTTCATGCTCGGCAACGAAGCCTATGGCAAGCCGTCCAATCCCGAATTCCTGCTGCGCCCGGGGGAATTGCGTGCCGTCGCACGCGCCGCCGGCCTGCGCGAAATTGCTTTCGAGGAAGGGTATGCGGACCAGCCGAAGCCGGCGCTGCGTCAGGCGATCTGCGCCGTCCGCGAGTGAACGATGCGTGCGGCAAGGCCGGCGATGCCGGCCGCTGACAGGTCGTCGGTGGGAAAGATGTCGGGATTGCCCCCCGGGCTTGCCTCGTTCATGAGTCCGGCACTGTCGGGGACGGCATTTCTTGCAGACAGGGCGCCGTAACCGGTGAAATTGCGATCCTGCGAGCGCCGGTAGAGCGGGTCGTAGTGCCGTTCCAGCAATTCGTGAACCAGCGCCGGCCAGTCGGCGGCGGCGATCATTTCCTGCCAGCGCGTCATCGTCTCCCGGCTATGCAGGCTGCGGAGCACGTCGAGGCGCTCGCTCAGCAATTCCGGCATGGTCAGGAAATAGTCGTAGTCGGCGAGCAGAAAGGCGACGCGCGCCGCCAGCGTGGCGTCGATATTCAGGCATTCGCCGGCGCGGATGCATTCGATCAGCGTCTCCGGTACATGCAGCCGGCCGATCTTGCGGCTTTCCGCCTCGACATAGACCGGCCGCGCCGGGTCGAAGCGTTCCAGTGCCTGCAGCAACAGCGTTTCGAACCATTTCTGGTCCGGTTGCGGCTGGCCGGGCAGGACGCCGAGGACGGAGCCCTTGTGGCTGGCCAGCGTTTCGAGGTCGAGCACCTGTTCGCCGAGGGCGCCGATGGCCTGCAGGATGCGCGTCTTGGCGCTGCCGGTGGCGCCGCAGATGACGCGGAAGCGGAAAGCCCGCGGCAGATGGTCGAGCTGCGCGATGACGTGGCTGCGCCAGGTCTTGTAGCCGCCTTCGAGCTGGCTCGCCTTCCAGCCGATGGCGCGGAAGACGGTGGTCATCGAGCCGCTGCGGTTGCCGCCGCGCCAGCAGTAGATCAGCGGTTTCCAGTCGCGCGGCTTGCTCAGGAAGCGCTCGCGCAGGTGGCGGCCGATGTTCTCGGAGACCAGCGCGGCGCCGATCTTCTTGGCTTCGAACGGGGAGACCTGCTTGTACAGCGTGCCGACCTCGATCCGCTGCGCGTTGTCGAGCACCGGGCAGTTGATGGCGCCCGGGATGTGGTCTTCGGCGAATTCGGCAGGCGAGCGGACATCGATGATCTCGTCGAAATCGGCAAGGTCGGCCAGCGGTGTGCGGTCAGCGGTCATCCGGCTATTTTAGCAGTGGCTGCAGGCCGGGCCAGACGCTA
>DATIUN010000364.1:0-2313 GCA_035466795.1 Azonexus sp.
CAAGGAACGTCCTTTCTTCAAGGATCTGGTTTCCTTCATGATTTCCGGCCCGGTGATGATCCAGGTGCTGGAAGGCGAAAGCGCGATCGCCAAGAACCGCGAACTGATGGGCGCCACCGACCCGAAGAAGGCTGACGCCGGAACCATCCGCGCCGACTTTGCCGAATCGATCGACGCCAACGCTGTGCACGGCTCCGACGCCCCGGAAACCGCCGCGGTCGAAATCGGCTTTTTCTTCCCCGGCATGAACGTTTACAGCGGCCGTTAAGCAGCAACGCATGACCGTCAATCTGCTGGATTTCGATGCCGAAGGCCTGACCGTCTGGTTCGCCGAGCAGGGCGAGAAGCCCTTCCGCGCGAAGCAGGTGCTGCGCTGGATCCATCGTTCCGGCGTGGCGGACTTCGACGCCATGACCGACATCGCCAAGAGTCTGCGCGAAAAGCTCAAGGCGAAGGCGGTCGTGGCGCCGCCGACGGTCGTCTCCGACAAGCTGTCGGACGACGGTACGCGCAAGTTCCTGATCGATGTCGGCAACGGCAATGCAGTCGAAACGGTGTTCATTCCCGAAGACGACCGCGGCACGCTGTGTATTTCCACACAGGCCGGCTGCGCACTCGATTGCGCCTTCTGTTCGACCGGCAAGCAGGGTTTCAACCGCAACCTGACGGTGGCGGAAATCATCGGCCAGCTGTGGCTGGCCAACAACGCAATGGGTGCGGTCCACGGCGACGAACGGGTCATTTCCAACGTCGTGCTGATGGGCATGGGCGAGCCACTCGCCAATTTCGAAAATTCCGTGACGGCACTGCGCCTGATGCTCGACGACAATGCCTACGGCCTGTCGCGACGTCGCGTGACAGTTTCGACTTCCGGTCTGGTGCCGGTCATGGATCGCCTGGGCGACGAATGCCCGGTGGCCCTGGCGGTGTCGCTCCATGCGCCAAACGACAAGCTGCGCGACCAGCTGGTGCCAATCAACCAGAAGTATCCGCTCAAGGAACTGATGGCGGCCTGCCGGCGTTACCTGGACAAAGCGCCGCGCGATTTCATCACCTTCGAGTACATCATGCTCGACGGCATCAATGACAGCGACGCGCACGCCCGCGAACTGCTGGCGCTGGTCAAGACGTTGCATTGCAAGTTCAACCTGATCCCCTTCAACCCTTTCCCCGGCTCGCCTTTCCGGCGCTCGCCAGCGGAGCGGGTGCGGCGCTTTGCCGACATCCTGATGCGAGCGGGCATCGTCACCACGACGCGCAAGACGCGCGGTGACGATATCGATGCCGCCTGCGGCCAGCTGGCCGGGCAGGTACAGGACAAGACCCGGCGTACCGCCGGGCGGATCATTCACCTACAGGAGGCGAGGCCATGAATGGCTTGATCATCAGAAAACGGATTCTGGCTGTATGCCTGGGCGCGTGTTTTGCCCTGTCGGCGCATGCCCAGCAGAGTCTGGAATGGGTCAAGGAAATGCCGGGTCAGGCCCAGGGCAGCGGTGGGACTACGACCCTGGTCCCGCAGGTCAATGAACCCCAGGCCAGGCCGGCTGACCCGAAGTACCGCGCGAAGATTCATACCGAACTGGCAGCTGCCTATTATCAGGCTGGCAACCCGGCGGTGGCGCTCGAGGAGGTGCGCATTGCGCTCGAAGCGGACCCTGACTACGTTCAGGCATACAGCGTTCGCGGCCTGATCCGTGCTCAGCTCAAGGAAAACGCCAAGGCCGAGGAAGATTTCCAGCGGGCGCTCAGGATTGCCCCGAAAAATCCGGACATCAACAACAACTACGGCTGGTTCCTCTGTGAGACCGGTCAACCCCGGCAGTCGATCCAGTATTTCCTGAACGCAGTGAAGGATCCGCTCTACGAAACGCCCGAAGTGGCCTATGCAAACGCCGGCAAGTGTGCGCTGAAGGCCGGCGACATGGATGGCGCGCAGGAGTATTTGCTGCAGTCGCTGCGCCTGGCCAAGAGCCAGGCGCCGGAAACGCGCTACCAGCTGGCTAATGTCTTCTATCTGCGCGGGAATCTCGACGAATCCAAGGTCTACCTGAACGAGGCGGTCAAGGCGATGGAGCCGCCCACGCCCGAGGCTCTCTGGCTGGGCATCCGGCTCGAGCGCAAGCTGGGCAACAAGGCGGGCGAGGGCAGCTACGCATCGCAGTTGCGCAGCCGCTATCCGACGTCGAAGGAATACCAGTTGTTCCTCAAGGGGAATTTTGAATGAGGGAATCAGAGCGTCCGGATCAGCTTTCGGCGTCGACCGCGGAGGTCGGTAGCGGACCGGTTCCGGGGGTCGGGGCGCGCCTGCGT
>DATIUN010000365.1:0-6593 GCA_035466795.1 Azonexus sp.
GCCGCCCACGAACTGAGCAGCTACGCGCTGGCGCACAATTTCGGCGACACGCTGCGGCGCTACCACGAGCATTACCACGACAAGATCGGCAAGGCGCCGACCGAGCATCACGGCGAAGGCATTGCCTCGGCCCATGACGTCATCCGCTTCAAGCATCCGGTGGCGCCCGAAGACATCGTGCCCGATGCGCTGCCGCGCGCGCTGTGCCTCGATGAACTCGACGGCCGCAGCGTCGACGACTACTCACCCGAGGCCACGGGCACGCTGAAATTCACGCGCCCCGGCATCAGCAAGACGTGGACGCTGAACGGATCGACCGCAACGATTGCCTGGCAGGTCAAGGGGCTTGCCGGAAAGCGCCTGTCCACCCGCCTGAATCTCGCGATGCCAAGTTGCGACGGCTTTCTCGGACGCTACGTGCTGGCCGACGGCAGCATCCCCGGCGGCTTCGGCGCGGCCCTCGATCTCGCCGCGGCAAAGTCGCTGACCCTTGCCGACGGCGTTCTCGGCGGCCGCATCCGGGTGGACATTACGATTCCGGCCGAAATTCACGGTCGACCGCATCAGACCGTCTCGCAATCGGAAGCCGGTTTCGAAAAAATCATGCAGGCCGTAGAACTCAGCGTGAACTGGGTCATTCCCGATGATGCCTGCACCCTCCAACTAAAACTGACCATAGAGCCCACGCCATCATGACCGGAACCATCTACAAACTCGAAGTCAATCCGCAAATCCCGGAACGGCTCGCCCGTCTCGAGGAACTCGCCAACAACCTGTGGTACAGCTGGGACAGCCACACGCGCAGCCTGTTCTCCAGCCTCTCACATCCACTCTGGCAGGCCAGCAATCATAATCCCAAGATTTTCCTCAAACGCGCCGACCAGAAGAAACTGGAAGCAGCCGCCGAAAATCCCATCTTCCAGGGTGCGCTGGACCGCGTCCTTGCGGCCTACGACAGCTATCACGAGAGACCTGGCATGGCGCACGTTCATGGCCACCAGTTCAAGGAAGACGACCTGATCGCCTACTTCTGCGCCGAATTCGGTTTCCATTCCAGCCTGCCGATCTACTCCGGCGGCCTTGGCATCCTCGCCGGCGACCATTGCAAGGCGGCCAGCGA
This sequence comes from Azonexus sp., assembly GCA_035466795.1. Taxonomy (GTDB): domain Bacteria; phylum Pseudomonadota; class Gammaproteobacteria; order Burkholderiales; family Rhodocyclaceae; genus Azonexus. The sequence goes on from DATIUN010000365.1 coordinate 1,121, forward strand.
CATGGGGCTGCCCTTCATTGGTATCGGACTCCTGTATCGTCAGGGTTATTTCCAGCAGACGCTGGATGCCAACGGACAACAACAACCCATCTATAACGACTCCGACTTCGACGACCTGCCGGTTTCCCCGGTGCTCGACGCCCAGGGCGGTGAGGTCCTGGTCAAGGTCGACTTTCCCGGCCGGACGGTGCAGGCCAAGGTCTGGGAAGTCCGGGTCGGCCACGTCCGGCTGGTTTTGCTCGATACCTGGTTGCCGCAAAACTCGGAGCACGACCGCGAAATCACCCACCGCCTCTACGGCGGCGACAAAACGACGCGCATCGAACAGGAAATCCTGCTCGGCGTCGGCGGCGCGCGCGCACTCGCCGTGCTTGGCCTGAAGCCGACGATCTGGCACGTCAACGAAGGCCATGCCGCCTTCCTGATTCTCGAGCGCATGCACAGCTTGATCAGCAAGGGCATGCCATTCGAGGCCGCACTCGAAGCAGTCGCCGCCAATCTGGTATTCACCACCCACACCCCGGTTCCGGCCGGGCACGATCACTTTTCGGCAGAGATGATCCGCCACTATTTCTCGGGCTGGTGCTACGACCTCGGCCTCCCCTGGGAGGAATTGATGGCGCTCGGCGCTGAACCGGGCAAGCCCGATTTCAACATGACTGCGCTCGCGCTGCGCGGCTCGCGCCACCACAACGGTGTTTCGCGGATTCACGGCGACGTGTCGTCCGACATCTGCAGCCATCTCTGGCCGCAGATCGAGCCTTCCGAAAATCCGATGGACTACGTCACCAACGGCGTCCATTTGCAGACTTTCCTCGCTGCCGACTGGTTTGAAACCTTCGAGCGCTATCTCGGCATCGGCTGGCAGGTGCGGCAAAACGAACCATCCAGCTGGGAAGGCGTCTATCGCATTCCTGACGCCACCTTCTGGAGCATTCGCCAGCAATTGAAGTCACAATTGTTGCATCGGGTGCGCGAATCGATTCGCCGGCAACACCTGCGCAACCATGGCTCGCCAACACACCTGGACCGTCTGCTCAAATTTGCCGATCCCGACAATCCGAACATCCTGACCATCGGCTTCGCGCGCCGCTTCGCCACCTACAAGCGTGCAGCGCTGCTTTTCCAGGACGTGGCATGGTTGCGTGAAATCATCTGCCAGGAAGATCGACCGGTGCTCTTCCTGTTCGCCGGCAAGGCGCACCCGGCTGACCAGCCCGGCCAGGAAATCATCCGCAAGATCGCCGAGATGTCCAAGTTGCCGGAATTCGAGGGACGCATCCTGCTGCTCGAAGGCTACGACCTGAACCTGGCGCGCTCGCTGGTATCCGGCGTCGACGTCTGGCTCAACAACCCGATCTACCCGCTCGAAGCTTCCGGCACGTCAGGCATGAAGGCGGCGATCAACGGCGCCCTCAACCTCTCGGTCCTCGATGGCTGGTGGGGTGAAGGGTACGACGATGGCAGCGCAGACGGAAAGCCGGCCAATGGATGGGCAATCAAACCCGCTGACGCTCACCTCAATGAAGCTGACCGTGATGCCGAGGAGGCGCGAACGCTATACGAATTGCTCCAGGATCAAGTCATCCCGACCTATTACCAGAAAGGCCAGGCTGGCTCCTGCTTGATGAGCCTGTCGCCCTCCTGGGTGGCGATGTCCAAGCGCTCGATCGCGACGATTTCGCCACGCTTCAACATGACCCGCATGGTCAGCGAGTACGTCAACAAGTTTTACGCGCCGGCCTCGGCCGCCGGTCGACGCTTCACGGCCGACAATTTCGCCGTCGCCCATGACATCGCCCAATGGAAATCCAGAGTCCGTTCCGCCTGGCCAGGCGTGCGCCTGCAGCGCCTCGACACCGCGGAACGCCGCATGCGATTTGGCGCCTCCCTGCACATCGAGGTCGCGGTCCAACTCAACGGACTGGCGGACAAGGATGTCATGGTCGAGGCGCTGTTCGGCCGCCCCAGCGAGAAAAACTTTATTCGCCGGGCCCACCGCTATCCGCTGAAATATTCGGGCAATACCAACAATGGCGAAGCGCTGTACACGCTGGAACTGACACCGGAGCTTTGCGGCAAGCTGGAGTACCGCATCCGCGTCTTTCCGACCCATTCGTCGCTTATCCACCCACTTGAAACGGGTCTGATGGTCTGGCTATGAGCCTCGTCGATACTCCCGCCTGGCGGGCGCTTGCCGTACACGCCGAGGCCGTTCGCCCGCTGCATCTGCGCGAGTTGTTCGCCGCCGACCCGGAGCGCTTCGAGCGCTTTTCGCTGCGTCAGGACGGCCTGCTGCTCGATTTCTCAAAACAGCGCATCGACGTCGAGACGCTGGCCCTGCTGCACGACCTCGCCGCCGCCGCCGACCTCGACGGCTGGAAACGGAAGATGCTGGCCGGCGAGCCGATCAACCATACCGAGCAACGCGCCGTCGGCCACATGGCGCTGCGCGCCGACAAGCAGGCGCCGCCCGAAGTTGGCGCCGTACTCGAACGCATGCGGAACTTCTGCGAAAGCGTGCACAGCGGCGAGTGGCGCGGCTTTGCCGGCGAACGCATCACCGATATTGTCAATATCGGCATCGGCGGCTCCGACCTCGGGCCACGGATGGCGGCCAGGGCGCTGACCGGCCGGCAGTTGCCGGATCTCGCCGTGCATTTCATATCAAACGTCGATGGCGCCGACATCGCCCCGCTGCTCGCCAGCCTCAACCCGCGCACCACACTGTTCGTCGTTGCCAGCAAGACCTTCACCACCCAGGAGACGCTGGCCAACGCCCGCTCCGCCCGCGCCTGGCTGCTCGCCGCGGCCGGCCGTGAAAGTGCCGTTGCCGATCATTTCGTCGCCCTGTCGACCAATCTCGAACTGACCGAACAGTTCGGCATTCCCGCCGCCAATGTCTTCGAATTCTGGGACTGGGTCGGCGGCCGCTTCTCGCTGTGGTCGGCGATCGGCCTGTCGCTGGCGCTCGCCATCGGCTGGCGGCAATTCGAGCAACTGCTGGCCGGCGCCCGCGCGATGGACAAGCACTTCATCGAGGCCCGGCCGAGCGACAACCTGCCGCTGACGCTGGCGCTGCTCAGCCTGTGGAATACCGACTTCCTCGGCGCGTCGACCGCGGCAACCCTGCCCTACAGCCAGTCGCTGGCCTTGTTGCCGGCCTATCTGCAGCAACTGGAAATGGAAAGCAACGGCAAACAGATCGACCGCGACGGCCAACCGGTTGGCGTCGCCACCTGCCCGGTACTCTGGGGCGAAGCCGGCACCAACGGCCAGCATTCGTTCTATCAGTTGATCCATCAGGGCGGGCGGACCATCCCCTGCGACTTCATCGCCCTGCGCGAGAGCGATTTTCCGCTGGCCGGCCACCATGTTCCCCTGCTGGCCAACTGCCTCGCCCAGTCCGCCGCGCTCGCCTTCGGCCAGACGGCCGAAGAAGTCCGCGCCGCCGGCGTGCCGGAAGCAATGGTGCCGTACAAGGTGTTCCCCGGCAACCAGCCGTCGTCCACGCTGGTATTGCCCGCCATCGACCCCTACACGCTCGGCCAGTTGCTGGCCTTGTTCGAACACAAGGTATTCTGCCTCGGCGTGCTGTGGAACCTGAACTCCTTCGACCAGTGGGGCGTCGAGCTCGGCAAACAGCTCGCCACGCAACTGATGCCCCTCCTTGAAGGCCACGGCGATCCTGGCGCCTTCGACGCCTCGACCCGCGGCCTGCTCGCCGCGCTGAGAACCTGATGAGCCGCCTTTCCATCCTTTTCGCCACCTCCGAAATGGCCCCCTGGGTCAAGACCGGCGGCCTCGGCGATGTCGCCGCCGCGCTGCCGGCGGCACTGCACCGCGCAAAACATGACGTCCGCGTGCTGATCCCGGCCTACCCGGCACTGCTCAAGGCCTTCCCGCAGGCCACCGTACTCGCCGAGTTGCCAGCCCTCGCTCCGTCGCTGCCGGCATCGCGCCTGCTCGGCGCCGAGGCCGACGGCCTGCCGCTGCTTCTGCTCGACTGTCCGGCCCTGTTCGACCGTCCCGGCAGCCCTTATCTGGACGCTCATGGCGACGACTGGGTCGACAACGGCATCCGCTTCGGGCTGCTCTCGCGGGTCGCCGCGCTGCTCGGGCAAACCGCTTCGCCGCTCGCCTGGCAGCCGGACGTCGTACACGTCAACGACTGGCAGACCGCGCTCGCGCCCGCCTGGCTGTATTTCGGAGGTGGCGCCGCCAGCGTCGTCACCGTGCACAACATCGCCTTCCAGGGCAACTTCGCCGCCGGTCACCTTTCCGCCCTCGGCCTGCCCGATCATGCCTGGCACATGCACGGTGTCGAATACCACGGTCAGCTTTCCTTCCTCAAAGCCGGACTGCAACTGGCGACGCTGATCTCGACGGTCAGCCCGACCTACGCCCGCGAAATCCAGGACGAGCATTTCGGCTACGGCCTCGCGCCCTTGCTGCGCCATCGCGCCGGGTCGCTGCGCGGCATCCTGAACGGTGTCGACACGGCGGTCTGGAACCCGGCGAACGATCCCGCGCTGGCCGCGCCCTATGCCGCCAACCGGCTGGCGGCGAAGCGCGAGAACAAACGCGCGCTGCAGCAGGAAATGGGGCTGGATGTCGTCGCCGACCGTCCGCTGTTCGGCATCATCAGCCGCCTGACGCACCAGAAGGGACTCGATCTCGTACTCACGCTGGGCGAAGGGATCACCCACCTGCCCGCCCAACTGGCCATCCTCGGCAGCGGCGACAAGGTAATGGAAGCCGGCTTCAGCGCGCTCGCCGCCCACCATCCGGGACAGATCGCCGTCCGGCTCGGTTTCGACGAAGCGCTCGCCCACCGCATCGAAGCCGGTGCCGACAGCTTCCTGATGCCGTCGCGCTTCGAGCCCTGCGGCCTGAACCAGATGTACAGCCTGCGCTACGGCACGCCGCCGATCGTCCGCGCCACCGGCGGCCTGGCCGATACCGTGATCGACGTCAGCGAGGCCACGCTGGCGGCCAAAACGGGCAACGGCTTCGTCATCGACGCCGCGACGCCGCACGCCCTGTGGCTGGCACTCGAACGCGCCACCCGTTGCTGGCACGATCGCCGGCTCTGGCAAAGCATCCAGCAGAACGGCATGCGCCGGGACTTCTCGTGGGAACACGCCGCCCACGAATATTTGAACCTGTATCGCGACGCCATCGCCGCCCGCGGCTGAAAACCAGCATGCCGGAAATTGTCGTCATCGCCGCCGTCGCCCGCAACCGGGTGATCGGCAAGGACAACCGGCTGCTCTGGAACATCCCGGAAGACATGGCGCACTTCAAGGCACTGACTTCCGGCCACACCGTGATCATGGGGCGCAAGACCTGGGAATCGCTGCCGCCGCGCTTCCGCCCGCTACCCGGTCGCCGCAACATCGTCATCAGCCGCCAGGCCCACTACGCCGCCCCCGGCGCCGAACTCGCCGGCTCACTGGAAAATGCCCTGAAA
>DATIUN010000366.1:0-7098 GCA_035466795.1 Azonexus sp.
TACGACGGCGAACGTGAAGGGCGTACCTTCGGCAACCTGGTCCTGCTATGGCGCTTCTGATCCGCACCCTCCTCGCCACGCTGCTCGTGCTCGTCGCCGGCCTGGCGGCTGCCGCCGATGCCCGTTTCATGGCGCTCAGCTACCACGAGGTCATTGCCGATCACGAGAAGATCACGCCAACCGCCGTCCGCGCCAGCGACCTGGCACGGCAATTCGCCTGGTTGCAGGCCAACGACTTCCATCCGGTCAGCGTCGACCAGATCCTCGCTGCCCGCGACGGCGGCCCGCCACTGCCGCTCAACGCCATCCTGCTGACCTTCGACGACGGCATGAGGGACGTCTATACCCGGGTCTTTCCCTTGCTCAAGCTCTTCGGCTACCCGGCGGTGATCGCCCTCGTCGGCAAATGGATGGACGTGCCCGCAGGCGAAACGGTCGACTACGACGGCAAGCCATTGCCGCGCAGCGACTTCGTCACCTGGGAACAGGTGCGCGAAATGCAGGCCTCCGGACTGATCGAAGTCGCCTCGCATTCCTACGACCTGCATCGCGGCATTCCCGCCAACCCGCAAGGCAACACGCAGCCGGCTGCCACCACGCGTCTGTATGCCAACGGCCGCTACGAAGACGACACCGCCTACCTCGCCCGCCTGCGCTACGAGCTCCGCGACAGCATCAGCCAGCACACCGGCAAGGCCCCGCGCATCATCGTCTGGCCCTACGGCCGGAGCAATCTGGCCGCCCAGGAAGTCGCCGCGGAACTCGGCATGCCGATCGGCCTGACGCTGGTCGACGGCTTCAACGATGCCACGACACCCAAAGCGATCTGGAAACGCCAGCTGATCGAAAACAGCCCTTCGCTGCAGGCCTTCGCCGAAATGCTGCGCGTCACCTGGGCGCCCAACCCGGGGCGCAGCGTCAAGGTCGACCCCGGCACCTGGCCGCCGGGCGACGACGAACTTTCGCCGACCCTCGACCGCCTGCTGACCCTCAGCCCCAACATCGCCTTCGTCAAGCCGGTCGTCATGCGCGACGGCCGGGAAATGACGCTGTTTCCGACCAAGCTGCGCCCGGTCGCCGCCGACAAGCTGAACCACATTGCCTGGCAGACCGAGCGGCGCGCCGGCGTGCCGGTCTTCATCGACCTGCCTGACGCCTGGCTGAATGAACCGGAACTGGTCGCCGATCTCGCCCGCCAGGTCAATTTTGCCGGCCTGCGCCTGCGCGCCGCACCGGGCAGCACCGTTGCCGAAGGCGTCCGCAAGGCGGCCGGGCGCTGGGTCTGGCCGCTGCAGATGGCCTACGCGCTCGACGAACTCCCAGCGCCGGATGTCTGGGCACGCCTGCCCGTGGGCGACCTTATCGTGCTGCCCGCCTCCGACGCAATCACCGCCGGCCTGCCCACGGAAGCAGCCACCCGCGTCCTCCTCGAATTCGACCCCGCCTTGCCCCCCGTTGCCATCGCCCGCCGCATGAACCGCCTCGAAGCCGACGGCTTCCGCCAGTTCGGCATCGCCGGCCTGCCGGACAGCGTCATGGGCCCGATTTTCCCCTCGCTGTCGCTGCGCTGGCAGCCGCAACTGCGATGATCACCCTGCCCGCCCTGCTCGGCGATTTCTGGGGCGCCATCCTCGCCTACGTCTTCTTCTACCCGGTGCTGATGTCGGCGATCTGGATGATCGGCGGCATCGTCTTTTACCTGCGTTTCGAGCGTCGACCGCACCGCATCGTCAGCCAGCCGCCGCTGCGCGACGAGTACCCGCTGATCGCCGTGCTCGTCCCTTGCTACAACGAGGAGGCGCACGTCGAGGAAACCGTCGAAGCGCTGATGGAACTGGAATACCCGAATTTCGAGGTGGTCGCCATCAACGACGGCAGCCGTGACCGTACTGGCGAACTGCTCAACGCACTGGCCGCCCGTTTCCCGAAACTGCGCGTCGTGCATCAAGTGGAAAACCAGGGCAAGGCGGTCGGCCTCAATACCGCCGCCCTGCTGACCAAGGCGGAAATCCTCGTCGGCATCGACGGCGATGCCCGCCTCGACCCCTATTCGCTGCACTGGCTGGTCGGGCATTTCGATCAGCATGAAGTCGCCGCCGTCACCGGCAACCCGCGCGTGCGCAACCGCTCGACCCTGCTCGGGCGCATCCAGGTCGGGGAATTCTCGTCCATCGTCGGCCTGATCAAGCGCGCCCAGCGTTCAGTCGGGCTGATCTTCACCGTTTCCGGCGTCATTACCGCCTTCCGCCGCAGCGCCCTGCACGAAGTCGGCTACTGGAGCCCGGAAAAGCTGACCGAAGACGTCGACATCTCGTGGAAACTGCAACTGGCGGGCTGGGAAGTCCGCTTCGAACCGCGCGCCCTGTGCTGGATCCTGATGCCGGAAACCCTGGGCGGCCTGTGGAAGCAGCGCCTGCGCTGGTCGATGGGCGGCACCCAGGTGCTGCTCGATTACTGGCCGCAACTGCTGTCGGCGAAGACCCTCCGGCTCTGGCCGCTGTTCATCGAATACACGATGAGCATCACCTGGGCCTGCCTCTTTGCGCTGCTCGCGGTCTACCGTATCGCCGACCTGATTTTCTTCCGGGTCGACCTGCAAAGCGTCCCCATCCTGATGCTCGGCTGGGCCGGCCTGCTGATCGGCACCACCTGCCTGACCCAGATGATGCTCAGCCTGGTTCTCGACCGACCCTATGATCGCGGACTGCTGAAAAATTACTTCTGGATGATCTGGTATCCCATCATCTACTGGGTCATTACCGCCGCCACCTCGGTGGTCGCCCTGCCCAGAATCCTGCTTCGCGACACGGAGAAACGCGCACGATGGACAAGTCCCGACCGGGGCATCAAACCCGACTCCCGCTGATCATCGAGCGGCCCGATCTGACGCACCCGGTGCGGCGGGTGATGGCGTTGCTCGCCACCACGCTCGCCTGGCTGCTGTGGCTGGTGATGTGGATACCTTTCATCGCGGCGCTCGGCCGTCATTTCGGCTTCGACCTGCCGGAAATATTTTTCCCGAGTCAGATCAGCCTCGATTCGTTTTTCGCGCTACTGCACGTCACACCCTACGTACTGGCCTTTGCCGCAGCAGTCCTCATTGCCAGCTACCTCCGCGAAAAGCTGAAAGCCCGATTCGGCAAGCCCGACGAACGCTGGCGCCCGGTCGGCATTGCACGCCTGGCCAGCAGCACGGCGCTCGACCCGGAACTGCTCGCCGCCTGGCAAGCAGCGCAAATCCTTTACGTCGAGCACGGCCCGCTCGGCCGGGTCACCGGCGCCAGCACCACGCTGCCCAGTCGGCCGTCATGAATGATGATCGCCCCGGCCCTCGAACCGCCTGCTGCGGTCAACATCGAATTCACGCCAAAAACCGCCTGACACGATCCGACCATTACCCGGCGATCGCTTGCTGAGCATCAAGGAAAGGGACGCTATCTGGCGGTTCGGCTAAGCAGTCCCTGCGCCGCATCCTCGATCAGGTCGAGAACACGCTCGAACCCTTCGGGGCCGCCATAGTACGGGTCGGGTACTTCGTCCTCGCCGTGGCTGGAAGCGAATTCCAGGAACAGCCCCAGCTTGCCTTGATGTTCCAAGGGACAAGCCTGCTTCAGCAGGTCAAGATTGTCGCGATCCATGGCCAGGATGCGATCGAAACGCAGGAAATCGGCGCTATCGACCTGGCGCCCCCTGAGCGAGGACAAATCGTAGCCACGCTGTGCCGCCGCCTTCGTGGCGCGGGCATCCGGTGCCTTGCCTATGTGGTAGCCGTGGGTGCCGGCAGAATCGAATTCGAAGCCCGCCGCCACGCCGATGCGTTCGGCCAAGGTCCGCGTCACGCCCTCCGCTGTCGGAGAACGGCAGATATTGCCCATGCAGACGAAAAGAATGCGTTGGCGCATTGCAAACAACCTCGGAAGCGCAGGTTTGTTCCGGGTGGCAACGGCAAACCGGCGTCAATGAAGGATATGAATCTCAAGTGCCACTTTTGCCAGTATTCCGTGCCTTCAAGGCATCGTCAATCAGGGGCTGCGTGTCGAACAAGCCCCACCCCTGACCAGGGTTGCCCGTTGTCGGCACCTGCAGCCCGGCAAGCAGCGGAATTCGCCGATCGCGGCGTACCGCTTGCTCATGCAGGGCCTGCCGTCCGGCGCGATGCCGCGGCTTTCAGGCAGCCGCGAAGCCCGGAACAGTCGCCATCTCCGGCAAACGCCCATTCCGCTCGGCGCCCGCTTGTGTTCAAATGCGCGCTTTGCGCTCCGCAACCTAATGCAGATCACCGTCGCCGCACTCATCGTCCGCTTCATGGAGCGCCTGGGAATAAGCCATATCTACGGCATGCCCGGCTCGCACATCCTGCCGGTCTATGATCAGCTCCACGATTCGAGCATCACGAGCGTCCTGGTCAAGCACGAACAGGGCGCGGCGTTCATGGCCGGCGGCCACGCCCGCGCCTCCGGCGGCATCAGCGCCTGCATCACGACGGCCGGTCCCGGCGCGACCAATCTGGTCACCGGAATTGCCAATGCCTATGTGGACAAGTTGCCCATCCTGATCGTCACCGGCGAAACCTCGACTTTTATTTTCGGCAAGGGCGGCCTGCAGGAAAGTTCCGGCGAAGGCGGCAGCATCGACCAGGCGGCCCTGTTCGGCAGCATCACGCGCTACCACCGGATCGTCGAGCGCACCGACTACCTGCTCCAGGTCTTGCGCCAGGCGGCGCAGATTTTGCTGTCGGCCAATCCCGGGCCAGTGCTGCTCAGCATCCCCTACAACGTGCAGAAGGAGCTGGTCGACGCCAGCCTGCTCGAACAGATCCGCTTCAGCATTACAGCGCAAGCCAGCGGCAACGGCTCCGCAGCAACGGAAACGATGGCGCGCATGATCCGCGCCGCCCGCCATCCGGTGATCGTCGCCGGCTACGGCTGCCTGCTCTCCGGTGCACAGGATGTGCTGCTGCAACTGGGTATCCCGGTCGCCACCACGCTCAAGGGCAAGGGTGTGGTCGAGGAAGAAACGCCGCTTGCGCTGGGCTGCCTCGGCGTCACCTCCGACGGCCGCGCCTATCGCCGGATCGTCGACCATGCCGACCTGGTGATTTTTCTCGGCGCCGGTTTCAACGAACGCACGAGCTACCTGTGGGACACCCGTCTGCTGGCCGGCAAGCAGGTCATCCAGATCGACAACGATGCCAGCCAGCTGGAAAAGGTATTTCAGGCCGACCTTGCCATCCACGGCGACATCCGTGCCCTGCTCGAGGACCTGCTGGCATTGCTGGGCACTAGCAACACCGTGCCGTCAGGGCCGCCTTCGGAGTCGGCGCCGGTGCCGCCGCACTTTGCCGTCATCGCGCATTTTTACGCCCGGCTGGTCGAACGGCTGCCGCAGGGCGCGCAGATCTTCGACGACAACATCATCCTTGCCCAGAGCTATCTCAAGGCTTCGCCGCAACACCGCTATTTTCCCAATGGCGGCATCTCGTCGCTCGGTCACGCGATCCCCGCCGCCATCGGTGCGCGCTGCGCCGTCGCCACGCCCAGTTTCGCCGTTCTCGGCGACGGCGGCTTCCAGATGTGCTGCATGGAGTTGATGACCGCGGTGAACCATGGCATCCCGCTGAATGTGCTGATGATCAACAACGGCACGCTGGGCCTGATCCGCAAGAACCAGTCCCAGCTCTATCACGGGCGCTTTATCGACTGCGACTTCGTCAATCCAGACTATGCCCTGCTCGCCCGCTCGTTCGGCGTCGCGTACTGGCGCATCGAAACCCGCGAAGACGTCGATGACTTGTTCGCCAACGCCGATCTCGCCGGAACCATCAACCTCATCGACATGCTCTGGGACAAGAATGTCTTCCCCGCCTACAAGTCCGACCGCTGAACCGGCAAGTAGCGCGCAGCACCGCTTCATCATCGTCATTCCGGTAGCCGACCGGCCGCGGCATATCCGGGCCTGTCTCGACAGCCTGCATCAGCTTCTGCAACGCTATCCCTATGGCGATGGCGACCGGATCAGCGTCCTCATCGCCGACGACAGCGCCGAGGCGGTCCATGTCGCCGCGAACCACTCCCTCGCCGCTGAATTCAGCCGGCGCGGATTGACCACTTTCCATTTCGGCCCGGACGAGCAGATCGCGCTGCTCGCTGCGCTGAAGACAGATCTACCCGGCGTCTGCGGGGCGGCGTCCCGCGAAAATTTCGGTCACAAGGGCCAGGGCGTGATGCGCAACATCGCCTACCTGAAGGTCGCCGAACTCATCAGGAGCACACCAGCCGACAAGCTGCTCATCTGGTCGCTCGACAGCGATCAGGAATTCTGCGTCAAGGTGGCCACCCCCGAGGGCGACCGGGAAGTGTATGCGATCGACTACTTCAATGACCTCGACACCATTTTCTCGCGCAGCGATGCGCTGGTGTTGACCGGCAAGGTGGTCGGCGATCCGCCGGTTTCGCCCGCCGTGATGGCCGGCAATTTCCTCGCCGACGTACTCGGCTTCCTGCAACGGATGGCAGCCAGCGACCCGGCGGCAGCCTGCCGTCAACATGGCGATGCCGGGCACGCTGGCGGCGAAGCCACCTATCACGACATGGCTGACCTCTTCGGCTTCACGCAGGCGGTGGACGCCTTCCGCTATCGCTGCCCGCTCGCCGGCACGCACAACGAGGCGGATTGCTGCGCACATTTCGCCGCGCGGCTGAACAGCTTCTTCTACGGCGAGCATCCGACCCGCGTTTCCTATTACCAGCCCGCCGATTTGCTGGGCAGCGTGCAGCCGGCACGCACCGTCTATCAGGGCAATTACGTTTTCCGTCCGCCGGCGCTGAAATATTTCGCCCCGTTCGCCACGCTGCGGCTGCGCATGTCCGGGCCGACGCTCGGGCGCATCATTCAGAGTGAAATCGGCACGCGTTTCGTCTCCGCCAATTTGCCGATGCTGCACAAACGTACGCTGGAAAGCGGCGGCCAATCCGAGTTCCGCCCCGGCATCGCGACCGCAGCGGAGATGATCGCGCCGGTCATCGACATCAGCGGCGAGTTCGAGCGCCAGTTTTATGGCGACGTGATGCTGTTTTCCATCGAGCGTCTGGCGCGCGA
>DATIUN010000367.1:0-5005 GCA_035466795.1 Azonexus sp.
AGGGTGAGAAAGATCAGTGCAATAAGGCTGGCGCTGGCAGCAAGCTGGTAATGTCTGGCCGTCACGGTCGACTCAGTTTCAGGGCAATATTTGCCAGCCGCCTGCCTTGGGCGAAGGCGAGCCGGCTTTCGGCGTCGGAAAGCACGGGATTGCCGCCGGCCCCGGATACATGGCTGGCGCCATAGGGTGTTCCGCCTTGCTGGGTATGGCTGATATCCGGCTCGGTGAATGGCAGGCCCATGAGCAACATGCCGTGGTGCATGAGTGGCAGGGCCATCGACAGCAGGGTCGATTCGTTGCCGCCGTGCTGGCTGCTGCTCGAGGTGAAGACACTGGCCGGCTTGCCGACCAGGGTGCCATTCTGCCAGGCGGCGATGGTGCCGTCCCAGAAGTATTTCAGGGGCGCGGCCATGTTGCCGAAGCGGACCGGGCTGCCGAGCGCCAGGCCGATGCATTCGTCGAGGTCGGCAGCTTCGACGTAGGGTGCGCCGGAGTCCGGAACCGGGGCTTCCGCCGCTTCGCAGACAGTCGAAACCCGGGGTACGGTACGTAGCCGCGCCTGAACGCCGGGAACCGATTCGATCCCGCGCGCGATGCGCTCGGCGAGGGCGCGCACCGAGCCTCGGTGGCTGTAATAGAGAACAAGGATGTCGTGCATGGTCGGCTATTATACGGCCCCATGCAGACTCACTCCCGATATCGCCGGTCGCCGCCCAAGCCGGGTGTGCCGGCAACGATCTTCCGGCGCTTCCGGACCGAGAACATGATGCAAACCAGTTCCGCGCTGGCGTTTACGACGCTGATGGCGCTGGTTCCGCTGGTAACGCTCATCCTGTCGGTCGCCGAGGCGGTTCCCTATCTGAACCTGTTGCTGACCCGGCTCGAACTGCTGATTCAGGGGTCGCTGCTGCCAACGGGAACGGCGAGCACCATTTCCGGCGGCATCGCCCGCTTTTCGCACCGTGCGCAGCAATTGACCGTCGCCGGCATCGCTTTCCTGAGCATTACGGTCTTCATTCTGATGCACACCATCGAACGCGCCTTCAATCACCTCTGGCAGGTCAAGCCGCGCCCCTTCCTGACCCGTCTCAAGCTATATCTTTTCGCGATGCTGGTATGGCCTTTCGTTCTCGCTGCGGTGGCCGCTGCCATCTCGTTTGCCGTCACGACATCGCTCGGCTTCATCGAGGAGACGGAATGGATCCGCCGGGTAACGTTCAAAGCGATGTCGGTGCTTGTCTTCGGCCTGTTTTTTTCATTTCTCTACTACGCGGTGCCGAACGCGCCGGTGTCACGGCGCGGTGCATTGGCGGGCGGGTTGTTCGCCACCCTGGCCTTCGCGCTCATGCAGAAGCTCTTCGAATGGTACTTGGCAAGTTCCGCGATTCTGAAGAGTGTCTATGGCGCATTTGCGGCGTTTCCGGTTTTTCTGATCTGGCTGCACCTGAGCTGGGCAGTTGTCCTGTTCGGAGGACTGATCGCCGCTACGACTTCTCGCCCGGCTCGACGCTGAAGACCTCGATGCTCGAGGTCTGTTCGGTAAGCGCGGTCGGGTGTACCTCGCGGATGCCGAAATTATCCTGTTCGATCAGCAGGATCAGGCTGCCTTGATGCTCGTCGAGCTTGCCGGTGGCGGCGACCAGCGCAGGCAATTCCCGCAACGGCGGCATTTCCGGAAGGATCAGTGCCGAGAGATTGCCGTCCTCGAGTTCCAGCGGCCGAATGACCTCGGCGGCAATCGCATGCGAGGCCAGTTGCTGCACGCCGAGTTCGATGTGCTCCGGGTTCTCGGAAATCGCCCAGCGCACGATGCCGACATGCCAGTTCGGCGCCACCTCGGCACGGTCGCCCGTCGGCTGGACGGCAACGATATCGCCGACCCGCAGGTGCGATGTCAGTCCGGTCATGTGCATCAGCGAATAGCCTTCGGGGCTTTCGTTGGTGACCATCCATTCGCTGATCTGCCCACCTTTTTCCGGATGGCGGATCATTTGCCAGAGCGGCTCGAGTCCGGCGCACAGATTGACGCGATACGACTGGCGGCGGCGCGGATAGCGGCGCTTTGCCGGTTGCCCCCAGAACCGGCCAAGACGGCGCAGAACCCCGCGCCCGGCTGGCGTATCGGCAAAGGCGGGGAGTCCGAGGCTGCTCGCCGGCGCCCCCTCCGTAAGGGCAGCCAGGCGTCCGCGGGTGTCGCGGGCGACGAGGTCGCAAGCGAAATAAAGAGCGAGAATGTCGCTCGGCGGCGGCCGTCGCTCCAGCGCGTGAGCCGGGATGTCCTGGTCAAGATCGAGCCAGAACACCCCACCGCGATCCAGCGGCGGGGTTTCTAGAATATCTACCGACTTGACGCATGACGCGATGTAGTCGGCGATGAAATCGAGTTCGACCGAGCAGAACGATGCCGGCTGGGCAATCGCCGCCAGAAGGATGTGGATATAGAACTGCTGGATGCTCGGCGCGCCGTCCGCACCCGGTGTTTCGGCAATGCCGAGGCGGCGGGCGGTGCGGTAGGCGGCGTGCAGTTTCTGCCAGATGCCGACACCGTTGGGCGCGGCAACCAGATGGCTGATGCGGATGTGCCAGGCAATGCATTGCATGACCGCGCGCAGCGCATGTTGCGGGGCATGTGGTGGTGTTGTGCTCTGCGGGTCGAAGAGTTCCGAAAGGGTATTGAAATACTCCTGGATCAGTGTTTCCAGCAGTTCCTGGGTGATTTGGATGCGTTGCCGCATATTGCGCGAAACCGGCAGCCTGACTTCGTGGAGTGCTGGCAGTTCGGCGGTGACGACACGTTCCACATGCTTGAAAAGAAGATCAAGGAGCTTGCTGCGCTGTCCGGTCGGAATTGGGGATTCGCGCAACAGGAGCAATTGCTGATGCACCTCTTCGGCATCGCTCGAACCGGTCCTGCCATGGGCGACGGCGAGCCACTTCAGGACGGCCGTGGCTTTGCCGTCAATGGGGGGCGAGGAGAAGAAGTGCAAATCGTCGGACATATTAGTTGCTCAGAATAAACAATCTTCGGCGATTTCGCTACGTGAGAATGACCGGTGGCCGGTGGGCTGGCACGAATGGTCGATTGTGGTTCGGATTATCTCCCGGAAGCCGCTCTAAGTAGCTTGTTTTTCATTGATTTAGCGCTATAATTCACGGTCTTTTTTCAAGCAACGAAAGAATTTCCATGGTTGTCATCCGTCTTGCCCGCAGCGGCGCCAAGAAGCGTCCCTTCTACAACATGGTCGTGACCGATTCCCGCAATCGCCGCGACGGCCGTTTCGTCGAGCGCATCGGTTTCTACAATCCGGTCGCTTCCGGCAACGCCGAAGCGCTGCGTGTGGCTGTGGATCGCCTGAGCTACTGGCAACAGAACGGCGCCCAGATGTCGCCGACGGTTGCCCGTCTGGTCAAGCAACACGCTGCCCAGCAGGCTGCCTAAGTAGTCGGCACTTTGGCTGGCGACGACATCGTCGTTCTGGGGCGGCTTGCCGACCCCTACGGGATGCAGGGCTGGCTCAGGTTGTACCCGTTTGCCGATGATCCGCTGGCCTGGGGCAGGATGCCGGTCTGGTGGGTTGGCAAGGAAGGCGGGCCGTGGCGCGAATGCGGGCTGAAAGGCCTCAAGGTGCATGGCGAAGGTCTGGTGGCGCTGCTCGATGGTGTGCCGGACCGGACGGCCGCCGAGGCGATGAAGGGTTTTCTGGTCGGGGCGCCGCGCGCCGAATTGCCGAAAACCGAAGATGACGAGTTTTACTGGGCGGATCTGATCGGCCTTGAAGTAGTGAACACCGTCGGCGAGCGTCTGGGCAAGGTGGCCGGGCTGATCGAGACGGGGGCGAACGCCGTGTTGCGCGTCGTTGACGATGAGGGCGCCGAACGCCTGCTGCCCTTCGTTGCGGCGGTGGTGCTGGCGGTGGAGAAGGAAGCGGGGCGGATCCGTGTGGAGTGGGGCCGCGACTGGTGATCCGGTTCGACTGCATTACGCTTTTTCCGGAGATGTTCGCCGCAGTGACGGAAAGTGGCATTACCCGCCGGGCGCTGGAAGAACAGCGCTGGGTGTGGCAGGGCTGGAATCCGCGCGATTTCGCCGAGAATGCCTGGCGCCGGGTGGATGATCGCCCCTTCGGTGGCGGGCCGGGCATGGTGATGCAGGCGGCGCCGCTGGAAAAGGCGGTCGAGGCTGCCAGGGCACGGCAGCGCGAGGCAGGACTGGCCAAGAGCCGGGTCATCTGTCTCTCGCCGCAGGGCGCGCCGCTCACCCATGAACGGGTGATGCAGCTGGCGACCGGCGACGAAGGGCTGATCCTTCTTTGCGGTCGCTATGAAGGAATTGACGAGCGTCTGATCGAGCGCTGTGTCGATGAAGAAATATCGATCGGGGATTTTGTGCTTTCCGGCGGCGAGTTGCCGGCGATGGCGTTGATCGACGCCGTCGTCCGCCAGTTGCCGGGCGTGTTGGGAGATGCCGCTTCGGCGGTGGAAGATTCATTTGTCTCGGGCCTGCTGGATTGTCCGCACTACACGCGGCCCGAAGTGTATGAAGGTCAGTCAGTGCCGGAAGTATTGATGTCCGGAGACCACAAGAGAATTCGTCGCTGGCGACTGAAACAGTCGCTGGCGCGAACCCGGAAGCGCCGCCCGGATTTGCTGGCGCACCGCGTGTTGAACGCGGAAGAAACGCAACTCCTCACGGAAATCATCGGAGAGGAGCAATGCGGTGAGCAAGTTTTATAAATTCAAGGAACTCACATGAACCTGATTGAACAACTGGATCAAGAAGAAATTGCCCGTCTGGGCAAGACCCTCCCCGACTTCGCACCGGGCGACACCATCGTCGTCCAGGTGAAGGTCAAGGAAGGCAACCGCGAGCGGCTGCAGGCCTACGAAGGTGTCGTCATTGCCAAGCGCAATCGCGGCCTGAACTCGGCTTTCACCGTGCGCAAGATTTCATCCGGCGAAGGCGTCGAGCGTACCTTCCAGACTTATTCCCCGCTGGTTGCTTCGG
>DATIUN010000368.1:0-9722 GCA_035466795.1 Azonexus sp.
CAGACGCCGAAGCCCCAGACCAGCAGCATCAGCACCACACCCGCTTCGCGCGCCGCCGGGAACGGCAGCTGGTCGAGCAGGTTCATCAGGCTGACCGGAATGACGCCGATCGGCGCCAGGTGGATCCACACGGTCGGCGCCAGGATGCCCTGCGCCGGCTTGTGCATGTACTTGCGGAACAGCGTGATGCCGAGCAGGCCGACGTACATCATGCTGCCGGCGCCGAGCCCGACGGCATTCACCGTCAGGGCGAGTTCGCGCAGCGCGTCCGGCATGTACGGCAGGAGCGGCGCGCCGGCCAGCGGCATGACGACGAGACCGACAGCCGGAATGAACTGCGCCGGCGTCACATGCTCGATCGCCACATGCTCGCCACGGAACATGAAGAACAGGGCGGCGAAGCTGAAGACGAAGGTCAGCGCGACGCCGAGCCACCACAGCACCAGCGCGACCCCGACGTAGGGCGTGAACACCAGCCATTGCGCCGCCAGCACCAGCAGGGCGATCGAAAAGGTCGGGTAAAAATTGGCCTGCACCGGATGCTTGAGCGTCTGCATCGCGGCATCCGGAAAGCGCAGCCAGCGCGTCAGCCACGGAAGCGCCAGCACCAGAAACAGCACCGTATTGAGCCAGTGCAATATGACCGCCGGAACGCCGAGCGCCGGCCAGCCCTGGGCCAGCGAATGCGTGGTCAGGGCCAGGACGCCGGTGCCCATGACCGCGGCGAACCAGCCGGGGGCAAAGCTCCTGGAGATTTCGGAAAACGAGGGGTAGGCCATGGCGCGCTCTATAAATCAGAATTTGCTTATTTTACATGGTCGACCGCAATATTCGCGGCAACCAAAAAAAGACCCTGCCGCCAACAATGCTGTAACATTTCTGAAATACTGAACGAGAACTCCGGCATGCAGATTTCTTGCCCGCTCCATACCCGCCTACTAGCCTGCCAGGAGTCTGAGCGATGATTGAACCCGTCGTTCTTCTGGCCATCATCGCGGTCGTCATCGTGCTGCTGTTCGATTACACCAACGGCTTTCACGATGCCGCCAACATCGTCGCCACGGTGATCGCCTCGCGCGCCATGACGCCGGCGCAGGCGGTTGTCATCGTCGGCATTTTCGAGTTTCTCGGCCCCCTGCTCGGCGGCACGGCGGTAGCCAACACCATCGGCAAGTTCATCGCGCTGGACGGCGTCCTGCCCGTACTCTCGCTGGCGATCCTCGTCTGCGGGCTGCTCGGCGCCATTGTCTGGAATCTTGCCACCTGGTATTTCGGGATTCCCTCATCCTCGTCGCACGCGCTGGTCGGTGGCCTCGTCGGCGCGGTCGTCGTTTCAGTCGGCATGGATCACGTCGTCTGGGGCTTCAGCGAACTGATGCAGGGCCACGTTACCGGGATCGTCAAGGTACTGGCCGCATTGCTCCTTTCACCGGTCATCGGTTTCGGGGCGGGATTCCTGATCAAACGCCTGATGTCGGCGCTGCTGAACCGGGCCACACCCGCGGTCAACCGGCGCCTGCGTGGCGCCCAGTTCTTCACCGCCGCCGGCCTTGCCTTCTCGCATGGCGCCAACGACGCCCAGAAAAGCATGGGCATCCTGACCCTGGTCCTGCTGCTAGGCGGCTTCATTCCCAAGTTCGAAGTCCCGTTCTGGGTCATGCTGGCCTGCGCGATCGCCATCACGCTCGGCATCCTGTCCGGGGGCTGGCGTATCGTCCGCACCCTGGGCTGCGCGATCTTCCGCGTGCGTCCGATTCACGCGCTCAGTTCGCAGTTGACCTCGGCGCTGGTCATCCTCTCCGCTTCGCTCATCGGCGCCCCGGTGTCGACCACCCATGTGGTCGCCACGTCGATCATGGGCATCGGTTCGGCCGACAACCCGCGCGCCGTGCGCTGGAAGAAGGCCCAGGATATCGCCGTGACCTGGGTCGTCACCATTCCCGGCGCCGCCCTCGTCGCCATTCAGGCCTACGCCCTGCTCAACCTCTACCTCGGAAGCAAGCCATGAGTGACCAGCCATCCAGCAGTTTCCAGCCCTCCATCTTCCGCAAGCTGTTCGATCGGGTCTTTCCCAAGATGGCCGATTTCTTCGGCGCCCTCAGCAACCAGTGCCAGCACGTCGCGCAGACCACCGGCCTCCTTGTGGAATTCATGGAATCCGGCGATGTGCCGATCGGCGAACGAATCCGCCAGGATGAGCACGATGCCGACCGAATCAAGGCAGAGAACCTGCATACGCTGAACGAAGCGTTCTCGACGCCGATCGACCGCGAGGATCTGCACCGGGCGATCATGCACCTCGACGAGATCACCAACTATTGCAAGACGACGGTCAACGAGATGACCGTCCTTGCCTTGGCAC
Organism: Azonexus sp.; assembly: GCA_035466795.1. Lineage (GTDB taxonomy): Bacteria > Pseudomonadota > Gammaproteobacteria > Burkholderiales > Rhodocyclaceae > Azonexus. The sequence goes on from DATIUN010000368.1 coordinate 2,363, forward strand.
CGGACAAGTACTGCCTCGAAATGGCCATGCACATCAAGATGGGAGCCGATGCGCTGGCGCTCGGCTTCGCCAGTCTGGCCACCGAGCCGGCCAGCGCCGCCGCCAACGCCGATGCGGCGCGCAAGGCCGAGCGCAAGGTCGAGAAAGTCTACCGGCGAGCCATTGCCGACCTCTTCCAGGGCGACGACTACATCAACATGTTCAAGCGGCGCGAAATCTACCGCCACCTGTCCAATGCCGCCGACCGCGTCGCCCACGCCGCCAACACGCTGCACGACATCGTCGTCAAACTGTCCTGAGCCGGCGGCTGCCGGCTAGAGCGGCACCAGCGTCACGTCCTCGCCGGCGAAAGTGACGGTCTGACCGGGTCGCAATTTGGCCCTTTTCCGGGTGTCGACCGCACCATCCACCCGAACCCGCCCCTCGGCGATGGCGGCATGCGCCGCCCCTCCGGATTCGCAGAGGCCGGTCGCCTTGAGCAGCTGGTCGAGCTGGATGTATTCGCCGCGCACGGCGAGGGTAATGCTCATGAGGTTTCTCCCGTCAGGATCCGATGGAGTTGCGCAGACCGTTGGCGCTCATGCCACACGGTTGCGCGGACTGCCCGCGACAAACGCTTCGATATTGTCGATCAACTGATCGGCCAGCGTCTGCATGGCTGGGCGACTGGCCCAGGCAACGTGCGGTGTGAGCAGGAAGTTGGGCAGCGCCAGCAAGTCGGGATCGACCATCGGGTGACCGGCAGGCGGCGGCTCGGCGGTGATGACATCGAAGCCGGCGCCGGCAATCCAGTTCTCGCGCAACGCGCGGATCAGCGCCGCCTCATCGACCAGGCCACCGCGCGCCGTGTTGATCAGCAGTGCCGAGCGCCGCATTGCGCGCAATTCGACCTCACCGATCATCCCTTCGGTCTCGGGTGTCAGCGGACAATGCAGGGTGATCGCATCGGCCTCGCGCAGCACCTGTTCAAAATCCGTGTAGCCGGGACGCAGCGCCAGCGCATCCTTGTGCTCGGCGCGCAGCACGCGCATGCCGAAGGCTTCGGCCAGCCGGGCGACACCGTTACCGAGACTGCCACTGCCGATCAGGCCGAGCGTGGCGCCGTGCAAATCGCGGATCGGATGATCGAACAGGCAAAACTGATCGGCTTGCTGCCAGCGTCCGCCCTGCACCGACTCACGCCAGGCGACCAGATTGCGCGACAGCGCCAGCAGCAGCGCGAAGACATGTTCCGGTACGGTGTGTTCGGCGTAGCCGCGAATGTTGGAGACGACGATGCCGCGCCGCCGGCAGGCCTCGAGATCGACGATATTGGTACCGGTCGCCGCCACCGCGACCATTTTCAGGTCGGGCAGGGCGTCGACCGCGGCAGTCGGCAACGGTGCCTTGTTGATGATCGCGATGCTGCAGCCCTGCAGGCGCTCAAGCACCTGTTCAGGCCGCGTGTTTGGATATTCGATCCAGTCGTGCGCGAAGGCGGGCCGGCGAACGTCAGCGATCACCGATGCGCGCTCCAGGTAGACGATGCGTTGCATCAAACGGCCCGCATTTCGTAAGGCATGCCCGCGGCGTCGGCAATGGCGCCGATGTCGGCGCCGAGTGCGGCATTGCCGCGATAGACCAGGCGGTCGATGGCAGCCACGCAGAGCCCGTCGATGGCCGCTGTGTCACCCTGCATCAGGTTGAGCACGCCGGCCGGCCATTCGGCACGCGACGTCAATTCGCACAAGGCGAACACCGCTGACGGCGCCTTCGGGCTCGGCTTGACGATCACGGCCGCCCCCGCCCGCAGCGCCGGTGCCACGACTTCGGCAACAGCAGCGAGCGGCCGCGCGGCATCGACGACGACGGCGATGACCTCGGCCTTGCCGACGGCAGCCCCACGCAGCGCCGCCACGGCGGCCGCCACTTCGACCAGTGCATCCGCCTCGGCGCAGCCGGTCTCCTCGCCCAGCAATTTGGCAAAGTGGCCCGCATAGCGATCCAGCCCATCGGCCAGTGCATTCAGGTGGGCCTGCCGCGCTTCCGGCGTCAGCGCCGCCCACGCCGGTTGCGCGTTGCATGCCGCGCTCACCGCCTCGGACGCCTCCGCCGCGCCACATAGCGGCACCCGGCGCAACGCTTCACCAGTAAGGGGATTGACGACCTCGTAAAACCCATCGGCGACGGTCAGAAAGGCATGGCCATTGATCCACAGGGGGATGGCCTTCGGGCCTTCGGGGGCAAATTCCATGTTGAGGCTCTCATTCTCTGAGTAAAGTTGATGAAAAGTCTTGCCCGGCGAGGCCGCCTATCGGCAAAATCGGATCCGCCTCGGGCCGCACAACGGTTACCGACCAGGCGGATAACGTAGCGCGTCGAGCGCATGCTAATATTGCGGCGCACAAGAAAGAAAGTGGCTAATGCTACTCAAACCGCACCAATAAAGGAATCCAGTTGTCCGAAACCGCCAGCGGGTCTGCCAAGACGCCCGGTTCGATCCAGGTCATCGAGCGCATGATGACCCTCCTCGACGCCCTTGCCGCGGCGTCGGAACCGGCCACCCTCAAGCACCTGGCCAGCGTCACCGAACTGCACCCGTCCACCGCACACCGCATCCTCGCCGCCATGACGACGGCGCGCTTCGTCGAACGCCAGGACGCCGGGACCTATCGCCTAGGCATCCGCCTGCTCGAACTCGGCAACCTGGTGAAATCCCGGATCAACGTGCGCGAAGTCGCCCTCCCGTTCATGCAGGAACTGCGCGAAAGCATCGGCGAAGCGATCAATCTCGGCGCACGGCACGACGACGAAATCGTCTATATCGAGCGCACCTCCTCGGGACACTCGCTGGTGCGCGTCGTCTATCTGGTCGGCGGTCGCGCGCCACTGCACCTGACCTCGCTCGGCAAGCTCTTTCTGGCCGCCGACTCACCGCAGCAGGTCCGCGACTACGCCAAACGCACCGGACTGCCCGGCAAGACACCACGCTCGCTGACGACGCTGGCGGCGCTCGAGAAGGAACTGGAAAAGGTCCGGCGCCACGGTGTCGCCTATGACGACGAGGAAGCAGAAATCGGCCTCAAGTGCGTTGCCGCCCCGATTCACGACGAAGAAGGCCACATCGTCGCCGCGCTCTCGGTCTCGGCACCGGCTGACCGCCACGATCCGGCGTGGGCCGCCCAGGTCAGAAAGGCGGCCGAGGCCGTCTCGCGCGCCCTAGGCTACAGCGACCAGAATCGAAAAGGGATACCGTCACCGCGGCACGGGTGAAAAAAAAGGGCTGCCCGCGGGCAGCCCTTTTTTCTGCAACTCCGAAGGATCAGGCCGGACGGCGACCCAGTGCCAGGCTGGCGCTTTCCATCCAGCGCTTGATCCGGTTGGCATCGCCGACGCGCGTCATCTTGCCCGATGAATCGAGCAGGACGATAACCACCGGCTTGTCCGCGACCCTTGCCTGCATCACCAGACAGCGACCAGCCTCGGAGATGTAACCGGTCTTCGAAACGCCGATTTCCCAAGTGTCGCTGCGCACCAGGGCGTTGGTATTGCGGAATTCGCGGATGTGGCCGTTGATATCGACACTGGCCTCGTCGGTCGTCGAGAAATTGCGAATCTCCGGATAGCGCGCGGCGGCAGCCACCATGCGCGCCAGATCGTGTGCAGTCGACACGTTGTTGCTCGACAGCCCGGTCGGTTCCTCGAAACGCGAATTGGCCATGCCCAGGGCGTGCGCCTTCTGGTTCATTGCTTTCACGAAGGCCGGCATGCCACCCGGATAGTGACGGCCCAGCGCATGCGCCGCGCGGTTTTCGGAAGACATCAGAGCCAGCAGCATGGCCGTCTGGCGCGTCATGCTCGTGCCGACCGGCAAACGGGAACGGGTACCCTTCAGTTCATCGACATCGTCATCGCCGATCGCGATGACTTCGTTCATGTCGAGCTTGGCGTCGAGAACGACCATTGCGGTCATCAGCTTGGAAATCGAGGCGATCGGCACAACGGCGCCCGACTGCTTTTCGAACAGCGCGTTGCCGGTTTCCTGATCGATGACCAGCGCCGAGGCCGAGTACAACGCGAGGTGGGCCGAGTCCACGTCAGCCACAGCGACCTTGTGCGAATACTTCGAATGCTTCTTTGCCCCCGCCTGGCTGGCGCTGGCATGCTTCACGGAAGATTTCCTGCCGGCTGAAGCGCTCGGCGATTTTGTCGGCGCCTTGGCAGTCGCCGTCCTGGTTTTGCTGGTGGCTGACTTGGCGGCCGGCACGGCGGCGGTCTTGCCGGTGTGTTTGGTATCCGCGGCTGCCCTGGAATCTGCCTTCTTCGCTACCGGCGCCGGCTTTTTCGACTCCGTTGCCGCATGGCCCTGGGCGTTCAACCCGAAACCGAGCAACGCGCCACAAAGCACAACCACTTTGAATCCTTGTTTCATTTGCGATCTCCTGCCGATACCGTGCGAATTCTAGCCTAGTTTAGCAGCGGAGTCTCAAAAATCAATATAAATAGATAGATAGCTGAATAAGTTAAGAAAATATGTCAACAAGCGTCAACAACCGTCAGCGCCGTCATGTTCACGATGCGGCGCACGGTAGCGGTTGGCGTCAGGATATTCACCGGGCGCGCCGCACCGAGCAGGATTGGCCCGACTGTCAGATTGTCGCCGGCCGCCACCTTGAGCAAGTTGAACGAAATGTTGGCGGCATCCAGCGTCGGCATGACGAGCAGGTTGGCCTGGCCCTTGAGACGCGAACGGGGAAAGGTCTCCCGGCGAATCTGCTCATCCAGCGCGGCATCGCCATGCATTTCGCCCTCGACTTCGAGCTGCGGCGCCCGCTGCCCGAGGATGGCCAGCACCTGCCGCATTTTCAGGGAAGTCGGCGTATCGGCCGTGCCGAACGTCGAATGCGACAACAGCGCGACCTTTGGCTGCATCCCGAAGTTGCGGATTTCCTCGGCCGCCAGCAGGGTCATGTCGGCCAGTTGTTCGGCGCTCGGATCGTAATTGACATAGGTGTCGGCGATGAAGACCGTGCGGCCTGGCAGCATCAGCAGGCTCATCGCGTAATAGCTGTCGAGCCCGTTCTGGATGCCGATGACGTCCTGCACGTACTGGCGATGTGCGCCATGGCGCCCGAAGGTACCGCAGATGAGGCCGTCGGCATAGCCGCGATGAACCATCAACGATCCATACAAGGTTGCCCGGCGGCGTACTTCGCGGCGCGCATAGTCCGGCGAAACGCCCTTGCGCTCCATCATCCGGTGATAGGTCTGCCAGAACTCATCGTAGTGCGCATCGAAGAATTCGCAATCATCGGCATGAATCACCTCGTAATCGGCGCCCTCCCGGATGCGCAACCCGGCTGTCTCGATCCGCCGTTCAATTTCGTCCGGCCGGCCAATCAGCACCGGATACGCGATACCCTCGTCGCGAATGACCTGCACGGCACGCAACACGCGCTCGTCCTCCCCTTCGGCAAACACGATGCGCTTGGGCGCCAAGCGCGCCTGCGAGAACACCGGCCTCATGATCAGGCCTGAGTGATACACGAATTCGTTCAGACCTTGCAGATAGGCATCCCAATCCTTGATCGGGCGCGTGGCGACGCCGGAATCCATGCCGGCCCGGGCGACCGCCGGCGCGATCTTGACGATCAGGCGCGGATCGAAGGGCTTCGGAATCAGGTACTCGGGACCGAAGCCGGAGATTTTCTCGCCGTAGGCCGAAGCCACGACGTCCGACTGCTCGGCGCGCGCCAGTTCGGCAATCGCCTTGACAGCGGCCATCTTCATTTCCTCGGTGATCGTCGTCGCGCCGACGTCGAGCGCGCCGCGGAAAATGAAGGGGAAGCAGAGAACGTTATTCACCTGGTTCGGGTAATCCGAACGACCGGTGCACATGATGGCGTCGTCACGAACGCTCTTGACCAGTTCCGGCGAGATTTCTGGCGTCGGGTTGGCCAGTGCCATGATCACCGGCTGCGGCGCCATTCTGGCGACCATTTCCGGTTTCAGCACGCCGCCCGCTGAGAGTCCGAGGAAGACGTCGGCATCGGCAATCACTTCGCCGAGGGTGCGGGCGTCGGTCTTCTTGGCGTAACGTGCCTTGATCTCATCCATTTCCTCGACGCGACCTTCATAGACCACGCCCTTGATGTCGGTGACCCAGATGTTCGCCACCGGCACGCCGAGCATGACCAGCAGGTCGAGACAGGCCAGCGCCGCGGCGCCCGCCCCGGAGGTGACTACCTTGACGCTCGCCAGGTCCTTGCCGATCAGATGCAGGCCATTGAGGATGGCGGCGCCGACGACGATCGCCGTGCCGTGCTGGTCGTCGTGGAAGACGGGAATTTTCATGCGCTCGCGGAGCTTCCGCTCGATGTAGAAGCACTCCGGCGCCTTGATGTCTTCCAGGTTGATGCCGCCGAAGGTCGGCTCCAGCGAAGCGATGGTGTCGATCAGCTTGTCCGGATCACGCTCGTCGATTTCGAGGTCGAAGACATCGATGTTGGCGAATTTCTTGAACAGGACGCCCTTGCCTTCCATCACCGGCTTGGCGGCGAGCGGGCCGATTGCCCCGAGGCCGAGTACGGCCGTGCCGTTGGTGATGACACCGACCAGATTGGCGCGCGAGGTCAGCGTACCGGCTTCAGCCGGATCGGCAACGATTTCCTCGCAGGCAAAAGCCACCCCGGGCGAGTAAGCCATCGACAGGTCGTACTGGTTGGTCAGCTGCTTGATCGGCGTAACAGCGATCTTGCCCGGCTTCGGGTGGCGGTGATAATAAAGCGCGGCTTCGCGCAGTTGCCGGGAATCCATCTCTTTTTCCATTCCGCACCTCGAAATACGACTTTCAGAAGCGGCAAACGATATCACGCAAGCCGGCCGTTAAACATCTCGGATATTACGTATAAGGGCAAGGTCGAATGGGTATTGGCCCCTGATTTGATGCATAATTACAAGCTGCCCAGGCGATCGCTTCGCCGTCGCGCGCGAGCCCGGCGACCAGGCCGGCGACTGGCGCAAACCCTCGTTATTTCCGCAACCAGGAGAGATTCACTGCCATGACCGCCCCGCTGAATGCACCTGACTACGTCAAACACGAAGGCCTGAAAAAATGGGTCGCCGAGATCGCCGCGCTCACCCAGCCGGCCAGTATTTACTGGGCGGATGGCTCGCAGGAAGAATATGACCGCCTGTGCGCCGAGATGGTCGAGGCCGGAACACTGATCAAGCTCAACGAAGCCAAGCGCCCGAACTCCTTCCTCGCCCTCTCCGATCCGTCCGACGTCGCCCGCGTCGAAGACCGCACCTATATTTGCTCCACCAAAAAGGAAGATGCCGGCCCGACCAACAACTGGGAAGAACCAGCCAAGATGCGCGA
>DATIUN010000369.1:0-9112 GCA_035466795.1 Azonexus sp.
AATGCAGGCCTTCGCACCGCACTGGCTCAGGGCTGCAAACTGCGCGAAATCTGGTTCGAGCCGACTTTCCACAAGCACGCCGGGAAACTGAACCACGGCGTGCAGATCCACTGCGAGGGGCCGTACTACGATCACACCGCCTTCCAACCCTGGCGCATCCAGGCCCTCGCCTTCAAGGCCATCAGGCGACTGTATCCCGACTACCTGCTGTGGCGCGACTTCGCCTACGAATACGAGCACGAGCGGCTGGCCATCGACCTGATCAACGGCTCACCGCTGCTGCGCGAATGGGTGGACGATCCCGCTTCCACACCTGCCCAACTGGATACGCCAACGCAATTCGACGAATCGGCGTGGGCAGCCGCGCGACGGAAATTTCTTCTCTACTGACAGGGCGCCCGCAGGTTGCAGAGCCTTATTTGGCAAACTCGATCTTGCGCGCCGGATCCACTTTGCCAAGGTAGTAGGTGCCGTCCTCGCCTTTCACGATAGTGGCGCACCATTTTTCGAGTTCGCGCTTCCAGTCGATCTCGATGCAGTATTTGTCGGCATCGTTGATGAACCATTTACCGGACGATGTCGAAGACGCCGACATCGCACCGCCGTACTTCTTGTTGCTCGTCGAGGCAACGAGGGTTCCGTCCGGCTCGTCGACCCAACGCCGTTCGCTGCCAAAACTGTTGGTGTGATGCACCTTCGCACCCGTCACGAGGGTGCGCAACTGATCCCCGGTCACCTTCGTCGCCACCTCGTCGGCACCTGCCTGAAATGAGGCGACGACCACCACCGCTGCTATAAATTTCGCAAGCATGATCCACTCCTTTTACATCCAGCAATGCTGTTTCGCTTGCCCGTCGATGTGCAAGCCCGGCATGGCAATGTTGCCATTGGAATCATCTTAGACCTGAATCGGCAATCTGGAAGCAGAAGTTGAGCGGGCCACGAAGGCACCCGAAACGGACTACCGGGCGAGCACCCGTTGCACCGCCACCACCCCGCGATACTGCGCCTCCTCGAACAACGAAAACCCCGACAGATCGGCGTGCGCCAGCGCAATGCGCGGGCCGCGGAAATCGGCCAGTTTTTGCCGTTGACCGTGGAAGAGGCTACCCGGCAGCGGACGGCGCATGGCGTGACCGTTGCGGAAGATGTCTAGGCGTGTGGTCAGCCGGCGGATGTCGGGATGCACGCGCTCGAGTTCGCCGAGGATGCCTTCGGCCCAAGCCTCGCGCGGCGTGTCTAGAAGCAGGTGGCGTCCCTCGGCAGGCGTGACGTCGTGCAGGGCGCGATAGTAGGTAAATACCGTGCCGGGCAGGTGGCGGCGAATCAACTGGTGGGTCGCCGTCACGTAGCCGAGGCCGGGGCTGTCGTAGAAGACGTTGTCCCAGGCCGGGGGCGCGCCGTGGCGCTCTTCCGGAAAATCGGCGAGGTGCAGGTTGGCGGTCAGCCACGGCGCGTAATCGCCGGCCAGCGCGGCCGCCTTCAGCTCGCCCGGCATGGCCGGCCAGACACGCGGCAGGACGAAGGCGGGCGCCGCCCAGATCAATTGCCGTGCCTCGAAGCGCACGGTTTTTGCCCCGAAAAGCACGTCGACCGCAACAGTCGACTTGCTTTCCTCGATACGCCAGACCAGCGCATCGGTCACGATACGCCCCGCCGCATGGCTGGCCAGCCCGCGCGCCAGCCAGGCGTTGCCCTCGGGTGCCGTCAGCACGGAATCAGGCGCGGCATTGGCCGCCTCGCCATTGCGGCAGGCGAAATAATGCAAGCCGGCCCAGGCCGAGGTCTGGTCGTGGGCGGTGCCGTAGTCGTCGCGCGTCGCGTAGTTGGCCAGCCAGTGCAGGCTGGGGGCGGTGAAGCCGTTGGCGTTCAGCCAAGCGCTGAAGGAAACCCGGTCGAGCGCCAGCCATTCAGGATCGCGGCTGGACAGTTCCATCGGGATGACAAAGGCGCGCCGGCCATCGCGACCGCGCGCCACCTTGATTTCCTCCATGCGCTCATGGAAGTGCCGCTGCTGCTCGCGCTCCCCGGCGTCGATACCGAGGTGGGGCAGCAAGCCTTCTTCCCACAGTCCATGGCGATAGACCCTTTCCTGCGGCGTCGCGCACAGAAAGCGTTCGTCGTAGGTCGGCCGTTCCGCCCGCGGATCGCCCTGCAGGACGTTCAGTTCGGCCAGCAATTCGCGGACCAGCGTCGCCTCCGCGCCGGGCAGCGGCAGATAGTGGGCGCCCCACGGATAGGCGACGAGCGGACTCTGCCCGGCGCGCGAATTGCCACCCGGTTCGCTGTCCATTTCGAGCAGCAGGAAGTCGTCGACCCCGGCTTTCGCCAGCCGCCAGGCCGCCGACAGGCCGGAAATGCCGCCGCCGACGATCAGCACCCTGGTCTTTCGGGTTTCGGACGGTGCCGGAAAACCGTCGTCGCGCAGCCTGTGGCCGAGCGCGTGGTTCATGCCGAGCAGTTCGCCGGGCGGCAGCGGGGGTTTTCCGGCGGGCGCGCACCCGGCGAGGGCGGCTGCCCCCACCGACTTAAGAAAGTCGCGCCGGCTGGTACCGGCCGCTGGTTTTATGGGGCTAGTCAAACTTCCGCAGCGAGAGGCTGACGGAAAGCTGCGCCCCCAGCCAGCCGAGGAAGGCGCCGATGCCGGCCAGTGCTGCGACCTCGAGCGCCCCCGGCAGGCGCAGGCTGAACGTGCCGCCGTAGAGCGCCGCCAGTTCGCCGACCGGCCCGGCCAGCAGGTGCAATGCGCCGAGGACCAGCGCGGCGGCGAGCAGTCCGCCGAGCGCGCCCTGCAATGCGCCGAAGTAGTAGAAGGGACGGCGAATGAAGGCATCGGTCGCGCCGATCATGCGCGCCACCTCGATTTCGGCGGCCTGCGCCATGACCTGCAGGCGGATGGTGTTGAAGGTTGCCGCCACCAGTCCGGCTGCAAAGATGCCGGCGAGCATCCACAGGGCGAGTCTGGCGAGTCTGAGGAAGGCATCGAAACGCTTGACCCAGGCCGAATCGAGTTGCACATGCGCGACCTTGGGCCAGCCGGCGATTTCCTTGCGCAGGATTTCCAGCGCTTCCGGCTCGCTATTGGTCGGCTCGACGATGAAGGCATCGGGCAGCGGGTTGCGTGGCAGGCTGGCGACGATCTCGGCCATCCCTTCGCTGTCCTGCAGGCGCTTCAGCGCATCTTCCTTGGGCACGAAGCGCCATTTGCCGGTGGCCGCCTGCCTTAGCCGGTTCTCGATTTCCCCGATTTCTTTCCGGCTGGCGTCGAGTTTCATGAACAGGCTGATCTGCTGCACGCCGGATACGTTGCCGCCGAGATCGCGCAGACTGTCGAGCAGCACGTAGCCGAAAGCTGGCAGGGTCAGCGCGATGCCAATGACGAGCAGCGACAGCAGGGTGTTGAGCGGCGCCGACCACAGGCGGCGGAAAGCCGAAGCCAGCGCCGCGCCGTGCTGGGCGAACCAGGCGTTCATGCGACCAGGCTCCCGTGCTCGAGGCGCAGCATGTTCGGGTAACAACGTTCGATCCAGTGCTGGTCGTGGGTCGCGACGACGACCGTCACGCCGACCTGATGAAAGGCCGTGAATATTTCAAGAATTTCGCCTGCCGAGTCGACATCGAGGTTGCCGGTCGGCTCGTCGGCCAGCAACACGGCCGGGCGATTGACGACGGCGCGGGCAATCGCCAGACGCTGCTGCTCGCCGCCGGAAAGCGCGATCGGCCGCGCCTTCTCGCGCGCCAGCAAGCCGACCTTGTCGAGCGCCGCCTGGGCGCGGCGGATCGCCTCGCGCCGCGGCAGGCCGGCGATCTGCAGGGGCAGCAGCACGTTGTCGAGGGCGCTGCGATCGAACAGCAGTTTCTGGTCCTGGAAGACCATCCCGAAATGCCGGCGCAGGTAGGGAATCGCGCTGCGCCGCAAGGCCGAGAGGTTCTGGCCGTTGACCACCAGACTGCCCGAGGTCGGCCGTTCGATCGAGGCGATCAGCTTGACCAGCGTCGACTTGCCGGCGCCGGAATGTCCCGTGATCAGGAACATCTGTCCGGCCTCGATGGTGAAGCTGACATCCTTGACAGCTTCATAGCCGCCCGGATAGCGCTTGCACAGGTTGCTGGCGACGATCATTCGAACAAGGCGTCGACGAAATCCCTGGCGGAGAACGGGCGCAGATCGTCGATCTGCTCGCCGACGCCGATGAAGCGGATCGGCTTCGGACACTGGCGGGCGATGCCCATGACGACGCCGCCCTTGGCGGTACCGTCGAGCTTGGTCAGCACCAGGCCGCTGACCTCGATGGCCTTGTCGAAGGCCTTGACCTGCTGCAGCGCGTTCTGGCCGATATTGGCATCGAGTACCAACAGCGTTTCGTGCGGTCCGGTCGGGTCGATCTTCTGGATGACCCGGCGTACCTTGGCGATTTCGTCCATCAGGTGCATCTGGGTCGGCAAACGGCCGGCGGTGTCGGCCAGCACGATGTCGATGCCGCGCGCCTTGGCTGCCGAAATGGCATCGAAGACGACGGCTGCCGGATCGCCGTTGTCCTGTGCGATGACCGTCACGTTGTTGCGCCGGCCCCAGGTTTCCAGTTGCTCGCGGGCAGCGGCGCGGAAGGTGTCGCCGGCGGCGAGCAACACGCTCTTGCCCTGAGTCTGGAAATACTTGGCGAGCTTGCCGATCGAAGTCGTCTTGCCGGCGCCATTGACGCCGGCGATCATGATCACGAACGGCTTGTGGCCGCTGACATCGAGCGGCTGTTCGAGCGGCAGCAGGGTTTCGTGGAGGACATTGGCGAGGGTCTTCTGGATACCCTCCGGCGTATCGATCTTGTCGCGCCGGGCGGCCTTCACCAACTCGGCGAGCAGGTGGTTGGTCGCCTCGATGCCGACATCGCTGGTCAACAGCAGGGTTTCCAGTTCTTCCAGCAACTGGTCGTCGACCTTGCCGCGCGAGAACATGCCCTTGAACTTGCCCCCCCATTGCGCACGGGTCTTGGCCAGCCCCTTGAACAGGCGGTCGCGCCAGGAAGGCCTGGCTTCCGGCTTGACCTCGGGGGCAACCTCGGGCGCCGCTTCAGGTTCAAAGCCCGTCCCGGCTTGGGGCCGAACATCGGTAACGACATCGATCACCGCATCAGGCGTGACCTCCGGCGCTGCTTCGGGCGTGCCGGTGATGAACGGCGGCTCTTCTGGCCCGGGCGCAGGCACCGGTGGCGGGGCGGATTTTTTCAGGAAACTGAACATGGGAAATGAGGTCTGAAGCGGTGCTGACAGGCAGGCGGCAAGCCTATAAGATGCCGCCCGAATGAATACGAATTTTGCAGCTGATTCTAGCAGAAAGCCCAAATCCCCATGCGCATGCGCCACCTCATCCCCATTTTCCTGCTCCCCGGCCTGTTGACCGCGGCACTGGCCAATCCCTACGAAACCACGCTCAAGAACGGCCTGCGCGTGATCGTCAAGGAAGACCGGCGGGCACCGACCGCCGCGCAGATGGTCTGGTACCGCATCGGCAGCATGGATGAAGTCGATGGCGCCTCGGGTGTCGCCCATGTGCTCGAGCACATGATGTTCAAGGGCACGCCGAGCGTCGGCGCCGGCGAATTCAACAAGCGGGTCGCTGCCGCCGGGGGGCGCGACAACGCCTTCACCAGCCGCGACTACACCGCCTATTTCCAGCAGGTGCCGAAGGAAAAGCTGCCGGAGATGATGCAGCTCGAGGCCGACCGCATGCGCCACCTCAATGTCGATCCCAAGGAGTTCGCGCAGGAGATCAAGGTCGTCATGGAGGAGCGCCGCATGCGCACCGACGACAACCCGCAGTCGCGCCTGTTCGAGCAGATGAATGCCGTCGCCTTCCAGGCCCACCCCTATCGCCGGCCGATCATCGGCTGGATGAACGATCTCGAAAACATGAGCGCTGCCGACGCCAAGGCCTGGTACGACACCTGGTACGTGCCGAACAACGCCTACGTCGTGATCACCGGCGACGTCGACCACAAGGAGGTCTTCGCGCTGGCCGAGAAATACTATGGCCAGCTGGAGGGGCGCCCCCTGCCGGCGCGCAAGCCGCAGGTCGAACCGGCCCAGGACGGCACGCGCCGGGTCAATATCAAGGCGCCGGCCGAGCTGCCGGTGCTGATCATGGGCTACAAGGCGCCGGTCCTGCGCGATGTCGACAAGGACAGCGACCCCTATGCGCTGCAGATGCTGACCGCCATCCTCGACGGCCACGATGCGGCGCGCCTGACCAAAAAACTGGTGCGCGAAAACAAGGTGGCGCTGTCGGTCGGCATCGACTACGACGCGACCGCGCGCGGCCCTGGCATGATCTATCTCTACGGCAGTCCATCGGCGGGAAAGACCGTCAGCGACCTCGAAACCGCCCTGCGCGCCGAAATCACCCGCATCCAGCAGGACGGCGTCAGCGAGCCGGAACTCAAGCGCGCCCGGGCACAACTGGTTGCCGCGCAGATCTACAAGCTCGATTCGATGTTCGGCCAGGCGATGGAGATCGGCCAGACCGAATCGGCCGGCATTTCCTACCAGAAGATCGACCGGATGCTCGAACGGTTGCAGCAGGTCACCGCCGCCGAGGTACAGGCGGCGGCCAAGAAGTATTTCAGCGACGACACGCTGACCATCGGCGTCCTCGACCCGCAGCCGCTCGACGGCAAGCCGCGCCGTGCCGCGGTCGCCGCACGTCACTAATGAGGCCGGCACTGAAAATGACCATGAAAAAACTGTTGACCGCAGCTATCGCGCTGTTCGCCGCCCAAGCCGCGCTGGCCGGCGTCAGGATCGAACACTGGGTGTCGCCGACCGGCGCCCGTGTCTATTTCGTCGAAAGCCGCGTCCTGCCGATCCTTGACGTTCAGGTCGATTTCGCCGCCGGCTCGATGTTCGACCCGCCGGGAAAATCCGGTACCGCGTCACTGACCCGTTCCGCCCTCTCCCTCGGCGCCGGCAAACTTGATGAAACGGCAATCTCCGAGCAGATGGCCGACATCGGCGCCACGCTGGGCGGCAGCGCCGACAGCGACCGCGCCAGCGTCTCCGTGCGCACGCTGGCGGCGCCCGAGAAGCGCGCTGCCGCGCTCGACGTGCTGCGCAACGTATTGCACACGCCACGCTTCGAGGCGGCGATTTTCGAGCGCGAAAAGGCGCGCACCATTTCTGCCCTCAAGGAAGCGCTGACCCGCCCCGACAGCATCGCCAGCAAGGCCTTCTGGGGCGCCATGTACCCGGACCACCCCTACGGCCGGCAGGCGTCGCCCGAATCGGTCGCTACCCTGACCCGCGACGACCTCGCCGCTTTTCACGCCCGCTACTACACGGCTGCCAATGCCAGCATCACGCTGGTCGGCGACATCAGCCGCGGCGAGGCCGAAAAGATGGCCGAGGCGATTGCCAGCGGTCTGCCCAAGGGTGCCGCCGCCACCCTGCCGCCGGCCCCGCAGCCGACCGCCGGCAAGACGGTCCGGCTCGAGCATCCGGCCAGCCAGGCGCACATCCACATCGGCATGCCGGCGATCGAGCGCGGCAACCCCGACTTCTTTCCGCTGATCGTCGGCAACTACACGCTGGGCGGCGGTGGTTTCGTCTCGCGCCTGATGAAGGAAGTGCGCGACAAGCGCGGTTACGCCTACAGCGTTTCCAGCTATTTCAACCCGCTGCGCCAGCCCGGCCCCTTCCAGATCAGCCTGCAGACCAAGCGCTCGCAGGCCGGCGAAGCGATCACGGTGACCCGCGACGTGCTCGCCGGCTTCCTCAGGGACGGCCCGAGCGCCGAGGAGCTGGCGGCGGCCAAGGCCAACCTGACCGGCAGCTTTCCGCTGCGCCTGGACAGCAACAAGAAGATCCTCGACAACGTCGCCGTGATCGGCTTCTACGGGCTGCCGCTCGACTACCTCGACCACTACCAGGAAAGGGTCGGGGCGGTTACGGTCGACGACGTCAAACGGGCGTTTTCCCGTTATGTCCGGCCGGCTGACCTGATGACGGTGACGGTGGCTGCCGATTGAACGCGGTGCGTATCATCGGCGGCCAGTATCGCCGCCGGATCCTGCGCTTTCCCGACAGCGAGGGACTGCGCCCGACGCCGGACCGCGTGCGTGAAACGCTGTTCAACTGGCTCGGCCAGGAACTCGACGGCGAGCGCTGCCTCGACCTCTTCGCCGGCAGCGGCGCGCTCGGCTTCGAGGCGGCGTCGCGCGGCGCAGCACAGGTGGTGATGGTCGAACAGTCGCCAAAAGTCCTTGCCGCCCTCCAGGAAAACGCAAAAATGCTGCACAACCCGCCCGGAGTGGAGATCATTCGCGGGGATGCGCTACAATATCTCTCCTCGACGAAGTCGACATTCGACCTCATCTTCCTCGACCCGCCGTTCAAGAAGGACTGGATTCCACGCCTGGAACCGTTTCTTGCAGGCGTCGCGAACGAAGATGCCGCAGTCTACATCGAGGCGGAACATGAAATTGAAGTACTGGGCGATTGGCGCGCAGTGCGTCACGGCAAGGCAGGCGAAGTCCACTATCAGTTGATGCGGCGGAAAGCTGTTTGAACAAACTCAATCATCGCGTAGCGATCTACCCGGGCACCTTCGACCCGATCACCCGCGGTCACGAAGACCTCGTGCGGCGGGCGGGCGGCCTGTTCGACAAGCTGATCCTGGCAATCGCCGAAAGCCCCTCGAAGCGCCCCTATTTCACGCTGGAAGAGCGCGTGGAAATGGCCCGCGAGACGCTCGCCGACATGAACAACGTCGAGATCGTCGGCTTCAACAACCTGCTGATGGACTTCGTCCATGAACGGGGCGCCAAGGTCATCGTGCGCGGCCTGCGCGCGGTTTCGGACTTCGAATACGAATTCCAGATGGCCGGTATGAACCGCAGCCTCTACCCCGAGGTCGAAACCGTATTCCTGACCCCCGGCGAGCAGTACATGTTCGTCTCGGCAACCATGGTGCGCGAAATCGCGCGCCTGGGCGGGGATGTCGGCAAATTTGTGCAACCTTCTGTAAATAAGCGCCTGCGAGCGAAATCTTCAGTCAATTGAGAGAGGAATTACGACAATGTCTCTGATCATCACCGACGAGTGCATCAACTGCGACGTCTGC
>DATIUN010000370.1:0-4225 GCA_035466795.1 Azonexus sp.
CGCAGCTTCTCCCACCCGTCATCGAACAGGTGCATCGCGCTGATCTTGTTGATCCACTCCGGCGTAGGATGATGCGGCGCGTGCGTGGCGCCGGGCACGTAGTAGACGAAGAAGGGCTTCTCCGGTGCCAGCGCCTTCGACTGTCGCATGTACTGGATCGCTTCGTCAGCCATCGCCGTTTGCATGTTCCAGCCGGGATTGCCCTGGAACGGGAAGATCGGCGTCGTGTTGCGGACCAGGTTCGGCTGCCACTGGCTGGCGTCGCCGCCGACAAAGCCCCAGAAGTACTCGAAGCCCATGCCGTTGGGCCATTGATCGAAGGGCCCCGCCTGGCTGTTGGCGAAGAACGGCGTGTTGTGGTTCTTGCCGAACCACGAGGTCGCGTAGCCGTTGTGCTTGAGGATGGTGCCGACGGTGCCCTTCTCGATCGGGATGATCGAGTCGTAGCCCGGGAAGCCGGTGGCGATCTCGCCGACCACACCGAAGCCCACCGAGTGGTGGTTGCGCCCGGTGATCAGCGCTGCGCGCGTCGGCGAGCAGAGGGAGGTCGAATGGAAGTTCGTGTAACGCAGGCCGCTCTTGGCGATGCGGTCGAGCGCCGGGGTCGGGATCACGCCGCCGAAGGTGCTGGGCGAGCCGAAGCCGTCGTCGTCGGTCATGATCAGCAGCACGTTGGGCGCCTTCTTCGGCGGCACCACACGGGGCGGCCACCACGGGGTCGATTCCGAGGCTCTTTGCTTGATCACCCCGCCGAATTTCGGGTCGGGCGGCGGCAACTGCTTGCCGCTGATGGTGGTCGTGGCGCTGGCGGAACCCAGCACACCGGTGACCTGCTGTGCCGAAACGGACCCCATGAAGCCGATGGAGGTAATAGCGGACAGCACCAACCCGAATAACTGCTTTTTCATTGCTTGCTCCAATTGCCGAATCTCGTGAGCCCGAAGGACTTAACCCAAGGTTCACAATAGTCTGTGGTGCGGAAGTTACCAATTGGAATCTTGTTCGGGAATGCATCGATACCCTAGGACAATAGACGACATCGAGTGGACATTTGACGACATTTCAATAACCATGGCCAAATGAATTCTTCTCCTCTTTTGGTGCGTGCCCGCGCACTCACTGGTTTTGCCGAACTCGTCAGGGAGTTTGGTGGCGACGCCGAAGGCTTGCTTCATGAGGTCGGGCTGTCCGCACAAATGCTCGTCCGACCGGAGGCAACAATCAGTATGCCCGGCGCAGTTGCACTGCTTGAGAACGCGGCATCACAGCTCGCCACCCCGGACTTTGGTCTGCGCCTTGCACTGCGCCAGGATTCTTCGGCACTCGGCCCCATCGCACTGGTTGCCCGTCGCGCCGACACCGTGGGCAATGCACTGATTGCGATCGCGCGTAATCTGCCGTACCACGTCGCGCGCACCTCGCTGCGGATGGAAGCAGGGCCCACCGAAGAACTCATTTGGCTACGGTACGAACTGCCTTCGGAGATTTGCGGCGCGCATCGTCAGTCAGTGGAGATGTGCTGCTTGTTGCTGATCCAGACCCTACGCATGCTGAGAGGGGATATAGGTGCCGACTGGCAGGTGCTGCTTGCGCACCCGGCCGGTGTTCCGCTTTCCCGTTACCGTGAAATCTTTGAGTGTGAAGTAGCGTGCCAGCAGTCCGGTAACGGCGTGATTGTTCCCAAAGCGCTCCTCCAGGAGGTTCTGGATAGCGGAAATCCACATATTCGCGTTGCTGTCGAACGCTTTGTAGCGCACCTGATTCGCCGCAATCCGCTTGATCTTGTCCAACAAATAGAAGAATTGATCGCACGCCAACTGGCTAATGGCGACTGTAGTCTGGCCAGCATCGCCCAGCAACTGGCGATGAACGAGCGCACCTTGCAGCGACGTTTGGAGGTCCAGCAAATCCGCTTTTCCGACATTCTGGACCGCGTCCGGCGAAGCCAGGCGCATGAGTTCCTGGCCCAAGCCGCGCTGCCTTTGGTGGATGTGGCAATTCTCCTCGGTTACAGCGAACAGCGGTCTCTCAGCCGGGCTTGTCAGCGCTGGTTCGGCACGACGCCGGCAGCGTTACGTAAGGAAGCATGACCACTACCCCGTACCCCACCATCCGCTGGCAGGAAGCCGGCGTCGAGCGTGCTGTCCGCTGGCGTTCCGAGGCCGGGGTGGCGGCGCCGGAATCGGTTGTCGTCGCCGATGACACATTGAAGGCCGATGCGGCCTATCGGCTGGCGGTGCAGGGGACGGCGATTCTGTGGCGCGGCGATTACCAGAATGCGCGCAACTTGCTGCAGGCGCTGGCACGGCGGGTGGATCGCGGGCCGCGCGAGGGGGCGCAGCAAAAGCCGGCGACGCCGGCCGCGGCTTTTCATCAGCATCGCGAGGCGCAGGGGCGGCGGGCGGCGGTTCTTGGGCGCTTGCTGGTGCCGCTGACGGCCGATTACCGCGTGCCGCTGCGGCGCGGGCAGGCGGTGGCGGCGGCTTGTCTGGAGGCGCTGGGGCCGGGTGGCGAGGATTCGGTAATTTCCCTGCGCGGCTTGCTGGCGCTGGTCAGTGCGCATGAGTGGCGCAAGAAGGGCATCCCGGTGCCGGCGGTGGAGGGGCGGATTTACCCGCATTTCGGCGTCTTTTCGCCGGTGCGCGGCGAGTATGTCGATCTGGTGGCCAGGGCGCCGTTGCCGGCGGATTGCGATCTGGCTTTCGACATCGGCACCGGTTCCGGCATTCTGGCCGCCGTGCTGGCGCGGCGCGGCATCAAGCGCGTGGTCGCTACCGATCAGGATCCGCGGGCTTTGCAGTGCGCCACGGAAAATGCCCGAAATCTGGGGTTGACCGCAACCGTCGAGGTGATTGAGTCCGATCTCTTCCCGGAGGGCCGGGCGCCACTGGTGGTGTGCAACCCGCCGTGGGTGCCTGCGCAGCCGAGTTCGCCGGTCGAGTATGCGGTTTATGACCCGGATTCGCGGATGCTGCGCGGTTTTCTCGGTGGGCTGGCGGCGCATCTGGCGCCGGGCGGCGAGGGCTGGCTGATCATTTCCGATCTGGCCGAGCATCTCGGTTTGCGTTCGCGCGATGAATTGCTGGGCTGGATTGCGGCGGGCGGGTTGAAGGTGCTCGGGCGCATCGATACCCGGCCGAAGCACCCGAAATGCCGCGATGGGGGCGACCCGCTGCATGTGGCGCGGGCGGCGGAAGTGACTTCCCTGTGGCGGCTCGGGCTGGCGCAGAAATAATATCTTGCCGAGGGTGGAATAAACCCGGGATGCCTTTCGTTTATCCCGGTGTAGCACCCACGACACCAACGGAGAAAATCATGACTGCACCGAAATTTGCGCAAAGCCTCTTGTTCGTCCTGTTCGTATCCGCCTCCCTGGCAGCCTGTTCGTCATACGAAACCAAGGCAGCCGGACCGGCAATGGTTTCTGCGGGCGTACTCACCGGCCCCAACGGCATGACGCTCTACACCTTCGACAAGGATGCGGCCGGCAGCGGCAAGAGCGTGTGCAACGGCCCGTGCGCCACCAACTGGCCGCCGTTCTATGCAGCCGATGGCCAGATGGCGAGCGGCGACTACAGCATCGTCGCCCGTGACGACGGAAAGAAGCAGTGGGCCTTCAAGGGCAAGCCCCTGTATTACTGGGTCAAGGACCAGAAGCCGGGCGACCAGACCGGTCAAGGCGTCAACAATGTCTGGCAGGTCGCCAAACCCTAAGCGGCCACGTGGACAGCAGCGCGCTCCAGCCCGAGTTGCCGCGCCTGCGCCGCTACGCGCGGGCGCTGGTCGGCGAGCGCGCGGCGGCCGACGACCTGGTGCAGGACACGCTAGAACGCGCCTGGTCACGGGTCGCCCAGTGGCGCCAGGGCAGCGACCTGCGCGCCTGGCTGTTCAGCATCATGCACAACCTGCGCATCGATCAATTGCGGCGCCCGGGCCTGAATACGCTGTCCATGGAAGCTGAGGATTGCGCGGTCCAGACCCGTGCCACGCAGAGCGACCGACTGGAACTGGGCGATCTCGATTCGGCGCTGGCCCGACTGCCGGAAGAGCAGCGCGCCGTCCTGCTGCTCGTCGCGATCGAGGAAATGCGCTACGACGAAGTGGCGGCCACGCTGGGCATTCCGGTCGGCACCGTCATGTCGCGCCTTTCCCGCGGCCGCGAACGCCTGCGGCTGATCCTTGACGGGCGGCCGCCTTCAACCAACCTGCGAGTCGTCAGATGAGC
>DATIUN010000371.1:0-5598 GCA_035466795.1 Azonexus sp.
CATCGATGCAGCAAGCGATTCCAGAAATGGCAAGAGTTCAAGGCGCTCGCCCTGCAGGCGCTCGGCAAGCAACAGACGGCCACGCTTCCAGGTCGTCATCAGGATGAAGGTGCCCATCCCGGCAACCAGCGGGAACCAGCCGCCGTCGGGGATTTTCAGGATGTTGGCGGCGAGGAACATGAGTTCGACGACGAGGAAGCAGGCAAACAGCGCGCTGGCCCTGGCCCAGCCCCAACCCCAGCCGCGCGCGACCACCACGGTCGCCAGCAGCGAAGTGATGACCATGTCGCCGGTCACCGCGATGCCGTAGGCGGCCGCCAGATTGTTCGACGACCTGAAACCGAGCACCAGGATCATCACCGCCAGCATCAGCGCCCAGTTGACCGCCGGCAAATAGATCTGCCCCTGCTCCTTCTCCGAGGTCTGCTGCACTTCCATGCGCGGCACGAAACCGAGCTGCATGGCCTGGCGGGTCACCGAAAAAGCCCCGGAAATGACCGCTTGTGAAGCGATCACCGTGGCCACCGTGGCCAGCCCGACCAGCGGATAGAGTGCCCATTCCGGCGCCGAGAGAAAGAAGGGATTCTTCGCCGCTTCAGGATCGGCGTAGATCAGCGCGCCCTGGCCGAAGTAGTTGAGCACCAGCGCCGGCAGCACGAAGGCGAACCACGCGCGCTGGATCGGCTTGCGTCCGAAGTGGCCCATGTCCGCATACAGCGCCTCGGCGCCGGTGACCGCGAGGACGACGTTACCCATCGCCACGAGCGCCATCGCCTTGTTGTCGAACAGAAATTCGACACCGTAGAGCGGATTCAAGGCATGCAGAATGGCCGGATGAGCGACGATGTTGCTCAGGCCGAGCAAGGCCAGCGTACTGAACCAGAGCACCATCACCGGCCCGAAAAAGTTTCCGACCAGGGCCGTGCCGTGCCGTTGAATGTAGAACAGGCCGAACAGCACCACGATGGTGATCGGAATCACGAAGGGTTTGAAGGCCGGTATGGCAACCTCCAGCCCCTCGACGGCGGAGAGCACTGAAATCGCCGGCGTGACCATGCCGTCGCCATAGAACATCGCCGCGCCAAGTATGCCGACGATCATTACCGCCTTGGCCTGCTTCGGCTTGTCCTGAACTTCGCGCAACGCCAGCGCGATCAGCGCCATGATGCCGCCCTCGCCGCGGTTGTCGGCGCGCATGATGAAGCTCACGTACTTGATCGAAACGACGATGATCAGCGCCCAGAAGAACAGTGACAGGCTACCGAAGATATTGGCCTCGGTGACCGGAATCGGATGGTTGCCGGCGAAGACTTCCTTCACCGCATAGAGCGGGCTGGTGCCGATGTCGCCATAGACGACGCCGAGCGCGGCAAGGGCCAGGACGGCCAGCCGCTTGCCGGTTGCTTCGCCACCATGCAATTCGATGCTGCTCATCGATACTCCCTGAATGCCGGCGGCTTGATCGCCGCTCTGCTGGTTTTCCCCGCCGAAGCGCTAGAAGGGGATGTCGTCACCCAGATCGTCAA
This sequence comes from Azonexus sp., assembly GCA_035466795.1. Lineage (GTDB taxonomy): Bacteria > Pseudomonadota > Gammaproteobacteria > Burkholderiales > Rhodocyclaceae > Azonexus. The sequence continues at coordinate 1,527 of DATIUN010000371.1, forward strand.
AAGAGGGCTTCGGCTTGTTTTTGGCCGGCGCCGGCGCGTAATCGGCCGGCTCGGCATCATAGCCGCCGGACGAAGCCGGTGCCCCCATGCCCTGGCGCGAACCGAGCATTTTCATTTCGTCGCCGCGAATCTCGGTGGTGTAACGCTCCTGACCTTCCTTGTCGGTCCATTTGCGAGTGCGGATGCTGCCCTCGACATAGACCTGAGAGCCTTTTTTCAAGTATTGGCCGGCGATCTCCGCCAGCTTGCCGAAGAAGGAAATGCGGTGCCATTCGGTCGCTTCCTTCTTCTCGCCGGTGGCCTTGTCCTTCCAGGTATCGCTGGTGGCGACCGTGATGTTGCAGATCGCCTCACCGCTGGCGGTATAGCGAACTTCCGGATCCTTGCCGAGATTACCGACGATGATTGCCTTGTTGACTGATGCCATGCCCCGTCTCTCCTAAATAGATTGAGTTGCCGCGACCGCCACGCGCCGTTGCGGGAAATTCATTGAGCTTGCGACCACCAGCCAGAGCAGCCCCAATCCGGCACAGGCGGCAAATACTGCATTATCACCGAAATTCTGGGCGATGAAGCCGCCGCCGGCACCGCCGATGAACAGCCCGATCGCCTGCGTCGTGTTGTACACCCCGAGCGCCGCGCCCTTGGCGGCTGGCGGCGCGGTGCGCGAGACCAGCGAGGGCAGGGTCGCTTCGAGAATATTGAAGGCGACGAAAAAAAGCAGCAGCCAGAATGCCAGCGCCCACAAACCCGCGCCGAAAAAGAGCAGGCCGAGCTGAACGACGATCAGCAACGCCACCGCGCCGCGAAAAATCGGCGGCATCTTGTCCTTGCGTTCGGCAGCGATGATCGCCGGCACCATGATGGCGAAGGAAGCCAGCACGGCGGGCAGATAGACCTTCCAGTGTTCCGCCGCCGCCAGTCCGCCATGATCGACCAGGGCATGCGGCAGCACGACGAACATCGCCATCTGCACCATGTGCAGCACGAAAATGCCGACGTTGAGCCGGAACAGATCGGCATCGAAAACCACGCGACGCAACGGCAGCTTCTCGTGGCCGTGCGGCGGCGGCGCCGGGGGCACCGCCTTGAGCAGCAGCACGATGGCCGCCAGCGCCAGCACGCCGGTCATGCTGAACAGGCCACCCATGCCGATCCAGCCGTAAAGCAGCGGCGCGCCGACCAGCGACAGCGCGAAGACGAGGCCGATCGACGAACCGATCATCGCCATCACCTTGGTCCGGTGCTCCTCGCGCGTCAGGTCGGCGGCCAGCGCCGTTACCGCCGCCGAGATCGCGCCCATGCCCTGCAGCACGCGGCCGACGATGATCCACGTCATGTCCGGCGCCCAGGCAGCGACGAAACTGCCCAAGGCGAATATCAGCAGTCCGATGACGATGACCAGCTTGCGCCCCCAGAGGTCGGACGCGATGCCGTAGGGAATCTGGAAAAGCGCCTGCGTCAGGCCGTAGGCGCCCAGCGCGAAGCCAACCAGCGCCAGGTTGTCGCCGCCGGGCAGCGTCTTCGCATAGACCGAGAAGACCGGCAGGATGAGAAACAGTCCCAGCATGCGCAGGGCAAAGATGGAGGCCAGGGAAGCACCGGCACGGCGCTCTTCCGGACTCATGCGGTCGGCAGCGGGGAGGGACATCGGGGAAAGCCTTTGGTGCGATGCAGCGAAAGGGGAAATATTAGCAGGTTTGTCCATTTTCCTCGCGCCATCGCCCCGATTCTCGGTATCACGGCCGGCCAGTCCGGAGCGCCTGCGCTAGAATTCCGCACCTCCGCCGAAACTGGTTCATGCCATGCGCCTGCTGCCCCCACTGCTGATCGCTCTTGTCGCGGGTTGCGCCACCGTTGTCGGAACATTGCAGCTCGACGACCGTTTCGGCAATCCGGATCCGGTGCGCTTCGATCACCCGACCGCCGCCGTCAGCGGCGCGCCGGACTACTGGAACGAAGTGCGGCCGCTGCTCGACCAGCGCTGCGTCTCCTGCCACGCCTGCTACGACGCCCCCTGCCAGCTCAACCTGGCGAGCTATGCCGGCATCACGCGCGGCGCCAACCCGGCCCAGGTGTATGCCAACCGACTGCTCGCCGACCCGCCGACCCGCCTCGGCTTCGATGCCCAGAGCAATGCCGAATGGCGGCAGAAGGGCTTCTTCCCGGTCCTCAACGAGCGCGCGCAGGCGCCGGAAGCGAACCGCGAGGGCGGTGTCATGTACCGCATGCTCGACCTCAAGGCGGCCCATCCCGGGCCGGACGGCGGCCGCCTGACCGACCGCGACATCGATCTCTCGCTGGAGCGCGAGCAGGTATGCACCACCGCCGAGGGCTTCGACCACTACGCCCGCAAGCACCCGCAGCGCGGCATGCCTTTCGCGCTGCCGGCACTCGCCCCGGCCGAGCGGCAGACGCTGGCGCGCTGGCTGGAGAGCGGCGCGCCCTACGCGCCGGCGGCCACGCCGCCGGCCGCCGCGCTCACCCGCGTCGCCGAGTGGGAGCGCTTCCTGAACGGCGACAGTGCGAAGGAGCGGCTGGTCGCCCGCTACATCTACGAGCACTGGTACGCCGGCCAGCTCCACTTCCCCGAGGCGCCCGGACGCTACTTCGAGCTGGTGCGCAGCCGCAGCGCCCCCGGCCAGGCGATCGACGTCATCGCCACGCGCCGCCCGTTCGACGACCCCGGCGTGCCGCGCGTCTGGTACCGGCTGCGCCTGCTCGAGACGACACCGGTCGCCAAGACCTTCATGCCGCTGCAGCTCGACCCCGAGCGCATGGAGCGGATACGTGGCTGGTTCCTGAAACTGGACTACCGAGTCACCACCCTGCCCGGCTACGATCCGGCACTGGCCGCCAACCCCTTCGCAACCTTCCGGGACCTGCCGGTCGACTCGCGTTACCGCTTCATGCTCGACGATGCGCAGTTCATCATGATGGGCTTCATGAAGGGGCCGGTGTGCCGCGGCCAGGTCGCGCTCAACGTGGTCCAGGACCAGTTCTGGGTGCTCTTCCGTTCGCCGAACAGCACGGAATCGAAACTCGTCGCCCGCATGCTCGATACCGACGCGCCCAACCTGCAGTTGCCCGCCGCCTTGCAGAGCAACGTCGGCCTGCTTGCCTGGCGCGACTACGCCAAGCTGGAAGCTGCCCACCTCAGGAACAAGAGCCGGGCGTTGTCGCTGGTCGACAACCGGCACCTGCCGACCGTCGGCGACCTGTGGGACGGCGACGGCCACAACCCGGCCGCCGGCCTGACCGTGCTGCGCCACTTCGACAGCGCCTCGGTGCTGCGCGGCCTGGTTGGCGAACAGCCGCAGACGGCGCTGGTCTTCGGCTACCCCCTGTTCGAACGAATGCACTACCTGCTGCTGGCCGGCTTCGACATCTACGGCAACATCGGCCACCAGTTGACCACCCGTCTTTACATGGACTTCCTGCGCATGGAGGGCGAACTCGACTTCCTCGCCCTGCTCCCGGCCAAGGACCGCCAGGCGGTTCTCGACTACTGGTACCGCGGGCGCAGCGAGCCGCAGACCCGTTATCTCGCTGATGCCAACGCCTATTTCCCGCGCGAAAGCGGGATGCGCTATCGCAGCGCCGACACGCTCGGCGAACTGTACGCCGCGGTGCGCGCCCGCGTCGCCCCGGTGCGCGCGCCGGCGCTCGACTGGAAAGGCGACCTCGGGCTGAGCGCCGCTGAGATCGCACAACTCAAGCGCCTGTCGACGGTCCGCGGCATCCCGGCTTCGCAGATGCCGGAACTGAGCATCCTGCTGCTGCAGCGTCCGGACGGGAAAGTCTCGGCGGTCTCGCTGGTGCGGAACAGCGCGCACAGCAACGTCGCGCAGATCTTCGACGAAGATGCGCGCCGCCTGCCCGGCGAAGACACGCTTCTCGCCATCGACGGGGTCGCCGGCGCCTATCCGAACGCGCTGTTCACGGTCGACCCGGAAAAACTGTCCGATTTCGTCGCTGCCGTCGGCAGCCTTGCGAATGCCGACGACCTCACCCGGCTTACCGACCGCTTCGGCGTGCGCCGCAGCGACCGCCGTTTCTGGCCGCTGAGCGA
>DATIUN010000372.1:0-2648 GCA_035466795.1 Azonexus sp.
GAAACGATGCTTGAGGTATTGGCACAATGACGACACGCCGCGAGTTTCTCAAGACTGGCGTGGGCGGCGCGTTGCTACTGAACATCGCCGCCTGTAGCAGACCGCCGGTTGGGGACCGTCGCGCGGTGGTGCTCGCAGCGCTGATTCCCGTGTTTCTCGACGGTGCGCTGCCAGCCAGCGGCGAGGCGCGCTCCGAACTGATCATGCGGACCATTGACGGCGTCGGCAAGGCCATTTCCGGTCTCTCCCTCGCCACACAGAAGGAGATTGAGGAATTGTTCGATCTGTTGAGCTTCGCGCCCACCCGGATAATCGCCGCCGGCATCTGGTCAGCATGGCCGGAAGCAACGCCGGAAGCGATCGGAAAATTTCTCGAAAGCTGGCGCCATAGCCGCTTCGATCTGCTCAAATCGGGTTACGCGGCCTTGCATGACCTCATCTTCGGCGCCTGGTACGCCCGGCCGGACACCTGGGCGGCCATCGACTACCCCGGTCCGCCAAAGGTGGAATGATGCTCGATCCGTTCCGTGAAGGACTCGCCTCAGGCTGGAAACATGTCGACGCATCCGGACTCGCCGCCGACCAGACATATGAAGCCGACGTCGTCATTGTCGGCAGTGGCGCCGGCGGCGGTGTCACCGCCGAACTCCTCGCGGCATCCGGCCTCGATGTGATCATCGTTGAAGAAGGACCACTCAAGACGAGTAGTGACTTCAAGATGCTCGAATCCGAAGCCTACCCCGCCCTCTATCAGGACTCGGCAAGCCGCCAAACCGCCGACAAGGCAATCAAGATCCTGCAGGGACGGTGCGTCGGCGGCTCCACCACCGTCAACTGGACCAGCAGTTTCCGCACTCCCCCGGCGACCCTGCAATGGTGGCAGACAGCCCACGGACTCAAGAATCTCTCGGTCGAGGCAATGGCGCCCTGGTTCGCTGCGATGGAACAGCGCCTGCACGTCGGCCTGTGGCCCCTGCCGCCAAACGAAAACAATGCCGCTTTGGCGCGTGGCGCTGCACAACTGGGCATTCCGGTCGCCGTCATTCCGCGCAACGTCAAGATGTGCTGGAATCTCGGCTACTGCGGCTTGGGCTGCCCGACGAATGCCAAGCAGTCAATGCTGCTGACGACGATTCCGGCGGCGCTGACCCGGGGCGCGACACTGATCTCGCGCCTGCGCGCGGAAAAACTCGAATTTTCCGGCAACAAGGCCGTCGCAATCGAGGGGCTTGCGCTGAAACCCGACGGACTGCGGACGAGCGGTATCCGGGTGAGCCTTCGCGCCCGCCATTTCGTCCTCTCGGGCGGCGGAATAAACACGCCCGCCCTGCTGATGCGCAGCCGCGCCGCCGATCCGCATGGCCATCTCGGCAAACGTACCTTTCTCCACCCGACGCTTGTTTCAGCAGCGCTGTTCGACAAGCCGATCCGGGCCTATGCCGGTGCTCCCCAGTCGGTGTATTCCGACCATTTTCTGACGCAAGCTGCGGTCGACGGCCCTTTGGGCTTCAAATTGGAGGTCCCGCCGCTCCACCCGGTTCTCTTCTCGACGACCCTGCATGGCTGGGGCGAAGCACACGCCCGGCTGATGCGCGAGTTTGCCAACAGCCAGACCGTCCTTGCCCTGGTTCGCGACGGCTTCAATCCCGAAAGCCGGGGTGGGCACGTCAGGCTACGCGACGATGGTTCGCCGCTCCTTGATTACCCGCTCAACGATACATTCTGGGAAGCAGCCCGGCGCGCACTGCTGGCGATGGCCGAAATCCAGTTCGCTGGCGGCGCGCGGTGGGTTACGCCGGTTCACGAAGCAGCCGTCGGCTACCAAAGCTGGGCAGAAGCGAAACAGGGCATCGCCAACCTGCCGCTTGCCCCGCTGCGTTGCCGGGTGGTCAGCGCACACGTCATGGGTGGCTGCGCCATGGCCGATGCGCCGGAGCGCGGCGTGGTCAGCGATGAAGGACGCCACTTCCAGATCGAAAATCTCTCGATTCACGACGGGTCGCTTTTCCCGACCAGCATTGGCGCCAACCCGCAGCTTTCGATCTATGGTCTGGTCGCGCGCAACGCATCGCTGCTTGCCGCCGCACTGGCCGGCAAGCCCCGCCCGGCGATTCCCTGAACCGCAAACAATCATGGTTCCACTCGCGCTTCTGGTCTGGCTGTCCGTCGAACTGACCGGCTATGCAACACTCGCCCATCACTTTCTGGATACTTCATGGAGCATCTCGGCGGTCGTCGCTTTCGGTGCAGTTCTCGTGGTCCGCGCCGGCATCATCGCGGTCACCTGGGCATACGCCCGGGCCTACCCGTCGCCGGCGCGCAAACTGTCGACCGGCGAGGCATTGCGCATGATCGTCGGCGAGTACCTGGCGTTTCTGCGGGCCTTCGTCGCCATCCTGCCCTTCGAACGACTCTGGATGGGGCGCGACCGGCTGCCGCGCTGCCGGCGACCGCTGGTTCTGGTCCATGGTTACGGCTGCAGTCGCGGCGTCTGGTGGTTCCTGCGGCGCCAGTTCGAGGTAGCCGGCCATGTCGTCGCAACAGTGAGCCTGGCCCCACCCTATACCAGCATCGGCAAGCTGGTACCGCAACTCGCCCAACGGATCGAGGAGGTCTGCGCTGCCACCGGCGCCGAGCAGGTTGTTCTG
>DATIUN010000373.1:0-2127 GCA_035466795.1 Azonexus sp.
CTGGTTCAGGCGGGTCTTTTCTTCCGGAGAAGCCGCCTGCTCGACTTCCTTGTGGCCGAACAGCTTCTCTCCCGCTTCCTTGATGAATCCGAACAATCCCATTTCCGCTCTCCTTGAATGTTCAACGCGACCGGCAGGCACGCCGAAAACACAACTTAGACGCAGCCTGTGACAAGGTCAAGACAAACCTGCGCGAGCTACTCCAGGTTCTGGATCTGCTCGCGCATCTGCTCGATCAGCAGCTTGAGATCCATCGACGCCTGCGACACTTCGGTAATCGCCGATTTCGAGCCGAGCGTGTTGGCCTCGCGGTTGAGTTCCTGCATCAGGAAATCGAGGCGCTTGCCGCAGGCGCCGCCCTGCTTGAGCACGCGTTCGACCTCGTCGAGGTGGGCAGTCAGGCGGGTGAGTTCCTCGGCGACGTCGATGCGCGTTGCGAAAACTGCCACCTCCTGCAGCACGCGCTCCTCGCTGGCGCCGCCCAGCGCCTCGGTCAGGCGCTGGCGCAGCTTGTCGGTGTACAGCGCCTGCGCCTCGGGAATGCGCGGGGCAACCCGGGCCACGATATCGCGGATCGAATTGACGCGGTCGACGATCATTTCGGCCAGTTTTTCACCTTCACGACCGCGGCTGGCGGAAAATTCGTCGAGCACTTCGCGCGCCAGCGCCAGCACCGGCGGACCGAAGGCCGCGTAGTCGATGGACTGGTCACCGAACATGCCCGGCCAGCGCAATACGTCATTCACCGACAGCGGCCTGGCTTCGGGCATCTGCTTGCATACCTGGTCATTAAGCGCGTGCAGGGTCGCCAGCAACTCGCCGTTGAGGTGCAACTGGTCGGCCCGCGCCGCCGCCGCGTTGTAGGACAAGCGACATTCGACCTTGCCGCGCGCAAGGTGCTTCGCCAGCAGTTCGCGCAGCGGCATCTCGAGCGCGCGCAGGTCTTCGCTGACGCGAAAGTGAAAATCGAGATAGCGCGAATTGACGCTCTTGAGTTCCAACTGCAGCGTTCCCCGCTCGATATCGAGTGTCTTCACTGCATAACCGGTCATGCTGCAAATCATTATTCGTGGCTCTCCAGCTTTACAGGCCGGACAACACGCCCGACAATGCCTAGGATTGCATCATAACCGCGAGATCAATGGCGCAACAAGCCAACCACCCGTTACCCGCTGGCCACCAGTTGGAGGAATACACGATAGACCGTCAGCTTTCGCTCGGCGGCTTTTCGATCGTGTACCTGGCAACCGACGGCGACGGCAATCGCGTCGCGATCAAGGAATATCTCCCCAACAGCCTCGCCTTGCGCGGCGAAGGGGAAATCCAGCCGCTGATCACTTCGGATCACGAAAGCGCCTTCCGCTACGGCATGAAGTGCTTCTTCGAGGAAGGCCGCGCCCTGGCGCGCCTGTCGCACCCGAACGTGATCCGCGTGCTCAACTTCTTCCGCGCCAATGAAACCGTGTACATGGTGATGGAGTATGAGCGCGGCCGCACCCTGCAGGAGTTCATCCAGACGCATCGCGGCGAGGTTTCCGAACGCTTCATCCGCGGGGTGTTCACCCGCATGCTCAATGGTCTGCGCGAAGTTCATTCGCACAAGTTGCTGCACCTCGACCTCAAGCCCTCGAACATCTACCTGCGCAGCGACAACACGCCGGTGCTGATCGACTTCGGCGCCGCCCGCCAGACACTGGCGACCGACCAGCCGATGCTCAAGCCGATGTATACGCCGGGGTTCGCCTCGCCCGAGCACTACGGCTCGCGCAAGGACCTCGGGCCGTGGAGCGACATCTACAGCGTCGGGGCGTCGATGTACGCCTGCATTGCCGGATGCGCGCCGCAGGCGGCCAACGAACGTTACAGCAAGGACACGCTGGTGCCGGCGATGATGCGCTGGGAAGGCGAATACTCGGATCGCCTCCTGGAAATCATCGACTGGTGCCTCAATCTCAACCACTTCTACCGGCCGCAGAGCGTCTTCGCGCTGCAAAAGGCGCTGGTCGAGACGATTACGCCGCCGGTTCCCAAGGAATCATCGAGCTGGCTTGACCGCGTTGTCGAAAAATACAAGAAAGCCGGCCGATGAGATTCACGATCTACCAGGAAAGCCGCCAGGGAGGGCGC
>DATIUN010000374.1:0-2693 GCA_035466795.1 Azonexus sp.
CGGCAATGCGCTCGATCGCATCGATAACCTTGGGTGTGCTATTGGAGAAATTGTCGAGTATCAGCAGGTCAAGGTTCGCAGCCAGCATTTCGACCACGGTATGCGAACCAATGTACCCGGCACCGCCTGTAACAAGGATCATCTTTGTTCCCGCGTTTTCACCAACGGATGACAAGAAAAGCTGCTTTTTGACTAGCGTGCCCGGAGGGACTCGAACCCCCGACCTGCTGCTTAGAAGGCAGCTGCTCTATCCAGTTGAGCTACGGGCACCTGAGGGCAGAACAGGAAGAAATTGGTCGGGGCGGTGGGATTCGAACTCACGACCCTCTGCTCCCAAAGCAGATGCGCTACCAGGCTGCGCTACGCCCCGACACGAGGAAACGGATTCTAACACCACCCGGAAACCCGCACCAGATCAATGGCCTATATTCACGCGACAATCTTTTCTTGCCCGAGGCCCGGATTTCTGATATTTAATCGCCTTTTTCGTCACTGGGACGCACAAGCAACATGGCCGAAGAACTATTACATAAGCATTTCCCGCCGTACAAATCGAAGGCAGGCGAGGAGTACATGAACTCGAAGCAACTTGCGCATTTCCGCAAGATTCTCGAGACGCTCAAGAAGGAGTTGAGTGAAGACATCGACCGCACCGTACACACTATGCAGGATGAGGCCACGGTGTTTGCTGATCCCAATGATCGGGCCAGTCAGGAAACGGATATCGCGATCGAATTGCGCAACCGCGACCGCGAGCGCAAGCTGATCAAGAAGATCGACGAGACGCTGGCCAGTATCGAAAGCGGCGATTACGGCTTCTGCAACAAGTGCGGTGTCGAAATCGGCATCAAGCGTCTGGAAGCGCGCCCCACGGCAACGCTGTGCATCGACTGCAAGACGCTGGACGAGATGAAGGAAAGGCAGATGGCGAAGTAATTCGCCTTTCCTGACCTTGCCACCACGAAAATTTGCTCGGCTGCGGTCGACGGCCAAATTTCGGCAAAAATGAAAGGGCACCTTCCGGTGCCCTTTTGCTTTAGCTACTGGCGCTTTCCGATAGCCCGGTAAGTGCCAGCGGAACTGCGACCTTACTCGGGCTGCGTTGCCGCTTCCGGCGCCGCATGGGCTGCGCCTTCTTCCGCCGCGGCAGCCTTCATGGACAGCTTGACGCGACCACGATCGTCGGTTTCCAGAACCTTGACGCGCACAAGCTGGCCTTCCTTGACGTAGTCTTCGACCTTGTTGACACGCTCCTGAGCGATCTGGGAGATATGCAGCAGGCCATCCTTGCCCGGCAAGATGGAAACGATCGCACCGAAGTCAAGAATCTTGAGCACGGTCCCTTCGTAGATCTTGCCGATCTCGACTTCCGCCGTGATGGCATCGATACGGGCGCGCGCCACGGCGGCAGCCTCGGCGCTGGAAGATGCGATGGTGATTGTGCCGTCTTCCTGGATGTCGATCGTCGTGCCCGTCTCTTCGGTCAGCGCCCGGATCACGGCGCCGCCCTTGCCGATCACGTCACGAATTTTCTCCGGATTGATCTTGAAGGTGTAGAGGCGCGGCGCGTAGGCTGACATCTCGACACGCGGACCGGCCGAGGCTTCCTGCATCAGCTTGAGGATGTGCAGGCGGGCTTCCTGGGCCTGCGCCAGCGCCACCTGCATGATCTCCTTGGTGATGCCCTGGATCTTGATGTCCATCTGCAGCGCCGTGATGCCGGCGGTCGAGCCAGCCACCTTGAAGTCCATGTCGCCGAGGTGATCTTCGTCGCCCAGGATGTCGGTCAGCACCGCGAAACGGTTGCCGTCCTTGATCAAGCCCATGGCGATACCAGCGACGTGCGCCTTGAGTGGCACCCCGGCATCGAGCAGGGCCAGACAGCCGCTACAGACGGAAGCCATCGACGACGAGCCGTTGGACTCGGTAATTTCCGAAACCAGGCGCATCGAGTAGGAAAAATCCTCCGGCTTCGGCAGCACGGCCAGCAGCGCGCGCTTGGCCAGACGGCCGTGACCGATCTCGCGACGCTTCGGCGTACCGAAGCGGCCGCACTCGCCGGTTGCATACGGCGGCATGTTGTAGTGCAGCATGAAGCGGTCGCGGTATTCACCGGCCAGTGCATCGATGATCTGCTCGTCGCGGTTGGTGCCGAGCGTGGCGACAGCCAGCGCCTGGGTTTCACCACGGGTGAACAGGGCGGAACCATGGGTGCGCGGCAGGACGCCGGAACGCATGGTGATGGGGCGCACGGTGCGCGTGTCGCGGCCATCGATGCGCGGGGCACCGCTAAGGATGCGGCCGCGAACGATGGAAGCTTCGATTTCGTGGAATAGGTTGCCGACGGTATTTTCGTCCGGCGCACCGTCTCCCTGGCACAGGGCAGCAATCGCTTCAGCACGAATGACCTTGACGGCCTGGCTGCGGGTCTGCTTGACGGTGATGCTATAGGCCTCTTCCAACTTGGCGCTGCACAATTCCTTCAGGCGGGCGACCAGCGCCTCGTCCTTGGCCGGTGCCTGCCAATCCCATTCCGGCTTGCCGGCCTCTTCAACCAGTTCGTTGATGGCATTGATCACCTTGCGCATTTCCGTGTGACCGAAAACAACAGCGCCGAGCATGACTTCTTCGGAGAGCTCCTGAGCCTCGGATTCAACCATCAGGACGGCGGATTCGGTACCGGCGACGACGAG
>DATIUN010000375.1:0-19505 GCA_035466795.1 Azonexus sp.
CTTTCTTCGGCGAGCGCGCTGGAAATCCCGGTGCGCGGCTATGTTTCCTGCGTCGTCGGCTGTCCTTACGAGGGAGACATCGCGCCCGGGCAGGCGGCCGGCGTCGCGAAATCCCTGTTCGAGATGGGTTGCTACGAAGTGTCGCTCGGCGACACCATCGGCGTCGGCAATCCGGCCTCGATCCAGCGCATGCTCGAAGCCTGCGCCAGGGTCGTGCCAATCGCCAGGCTGGCAGGTCACTACCACGACACCTACGGCATGGCGATCGCCAATATCTATGCGTCGCTGCAGATGGGCATCGCGACTTTCGACAGTTCGGTCGCCGGCCTGGGTGGTTGCCCCTATGCCAAGGGCGCCTCCGGCAACGTGGCGACCGAGGATGTCGTTTACCTGATGCACGGGCTGGGGATTGAAACCGGCATCGATCTCGCTAAACTGGCAGCCATCGGCGACTGGATTTCCAGTGCCATCAATCGCCCGAACGGCGCCAGGGCTGGCCGGGCAATCTGCGCAAGCACGACTCCTTGAGCCTGATTTCCTCCCTTGCCGATTTTCTGAAGCCGGCGCCGGCGCCGACGCCCCAGGTGCGGAAGGCGCTTGACCGGGTTGCCGAAATGGTCGACCCGCTGCTCAAATCGGCAACCGGCTTCGAACGCCAACTGGCGCTGCCCGTTGAGCACGCGCTGGGTTATTGCGAGGGCCTGGTCGACGCGCTGCCCGGCCCGATCGACATCAACCGCCAGTCCTTTGCCAACGATCCGCTGGTGCACGCGCTGTTCGCCACGGCGGACGACATCGACCAGATGCTCGGGCGCAGCCAGGCGATCCGCGACTTTCTGGCCGAACCATATAGTTGCGCGGACGACTATTTCCATGCGCTGTTCGCCGCCCGGCGCCGGGAAAAGAGGCAACTCGGCATCGCCCAGCAGGGCGAAACGCTGCAAAACGACGTGCCGCAACTGGTCGTCTATTTTTCGTCGCACACACTGGTCGAACCGAGTTGCGATCTCGCCACGACGCGCCGGAATCTCCGTTGCAAGGCGCTGGAAAGCCTGCTGCAGACCTTTCACGAACACGTCGAATCGCTGCGTAGCGAGCGCGAGGGATTGCGCGCCGATGCCGCACTGGCACGCGGGCACCTGACGGTACTGCGCGGCACGTCGCCGGGGCCGGAATACCAGACCCACACCCGGCAACTTACCGAGCTTGATGCACGGCTGCGTGAAACCGCCGCATCGCTGATGCCCGACCAGTTGCTGGCGGCACTCGCCGATTACCTGCGCCAGCCGGAAGCCTCGCTGCGCCTGGCGCCGGTCAGCATTACCATCGACCGGCTCGGCATCGTCAATGATCAGGCGGTGGACGACGGCAACGTGCATACCCTCGACTTCCCGGAGTTTCATGGCCGCGACAAACGCAGCTACATGGCGATACTGGCCCGCGTCCGCCGCGACGAGGCGCAGGCTGCCGTCGATCTCGTCCGCGACCAGAGCCGCCGCTACATGATCATCTGATGCCCGCCTCCCCCTGTATAAATGTCTGCAAAATGGACGACCGCAGCGGTCTGTGCGCTGGCTGCTTCCGCACGCTCGACGAGATCAGCGCCTGGTCGCGGATCGACGATGCCGGCCGCGTGACCATACTCGCCGCCGTCGCCAGGCGCCGGCTGGAGCATGACCCCTGGGAGGGCGAGTTGCGCTGCGACTGCGACAGCCATGGCTGACGAAGATCAATACATCTGCGTCGGCGTCTGCATGGCCGACCCCGATACCGGTTACTGCCTGGGCTGCGGGCGGCCACCGTTCGACTCGCCCGAGGTCGTTGCCGAAGCCGTCACCGTCAGCGCCGTCCATGAACCGCCGACCAGCGACCCGGACAATCCCGAATGACCGTCTGCCTTCCGGACTCGCTGCTCGTCCTCGAGCGCGGCTGGCTGTCGGCCAACAACATTCTGTTTATCGAGGGCGAAGACGCCACGCTGGTCGATAGCGGCTATGTCACGCACGCCGCCCAGACCGTCGATCTGGTCGGCCACGCCTTGCGCGGTCGACGCCTCAAAAGGCTCATAAATACGCACTCGCACTCCGACCACATCGGCGGCAACGCGGCGCTGCAAGCGAGATTCGGCTGCGAAATCATCGTCCCGGCCGGTCTCCACGCCACCATTGCCGAGTGGGACGAAAATGCCCTGCTGCTCTCGCCGCTGGGCCAGCAGGCAGCCCGCTTCCAGCACGACAACCTGATCAGCGCCGGCGATGAAGTCGGGATGGGCGGACTCAACTGGCAGGCGCTGGCCGTTCCCGGTCACGACATGGAGGCTCTGGCCTACTACAACCCGGAAAAACGCATCCTGATTTCGGGCGATGCGCTCTGGGAAAACGGTTTCGGCGTCATCTTCCCCGAACTGCTCGGCGAGGCCGACGGCCTGGCCAGCACGCGGGCGACGCTGGAAATGCTCTCCCGTCTGCCGATCGATGTCGTGATTCCCGGCCATGGCAGTCCGTTCGCTACTGTCGACGAAGCTTTCGAGCGGGCTTTCCGGCGCGTCGACAGCTTCGCCGCCGACATCGACAAACTAGCCTGGCACGCCATCAAGGTCATGGCCTCGTTCGCCATGATGGAAAGGCGCCGCCTGCCGGCCGACGATTTTCCGGCCTTCCTGCTCGCCCTGCCCTTTGCCATCGACGTCAATACCCGCTATCTGAGCCTGCCGGAAGACCAGCTGGTGGCCCGCATCGAACGCGAACTGCTGCTGGTCAACGCGCTGCGTCGCGAGGACGGCTTTCTGGTCGCCGGTTAGGCAGGCAGCGCGCGCTGGACCAGCCTGGTCCAATAGGCGATGCCGGGCACCAGGATTTCATCGTTGAAATCGTAATGCGGATTGTGCAAGGTGCAGCCGCCGGTACCCGGGCCGTTGCCCAGCCAGACGTAGCAACCCGGCTTTTCGCGCAGCATGTAGGCAAAATCCTCGGCGCCCATCGATGGCAGCATGTCGGTGAGCACTCGCTCGCTGCCGAGAACCTCGGCTGCAACGCTGCGGCAGAATTCCGCCTCCGCCGCGCTGTTGACCGTCGGTGGGTAGCGATGGTCGAAATGAACGCCGATCTGCGCCCCGTTCGCCGCAGCAACGCCGTTGCACAGACGCTCGACGGCACGCTCGACGGCTTCCTGAACCTCGGGCTTGAAACTGCGGATGGTGCCGCGCAGGACCACCTCCTCGGGAATGATGTTCCACGCCTCGCCGCCATGAAACTGGGTGACGCTGACCACGGCCGAATCGCAGGGATGCAGCGTGCGGCTGACCACGGTCTGCAGGGCCTGGACCAGTTGCGCCCCGGCGACGATCGAATCGACTCCCTGATGCGGCATCGCCGCGTGGCAGCCATGGCCGCGCACGGTGATCTCGAAAGCGCAGGTGCCGGCCATGACCGGCCCCGGCATCACCACCATCTCGCCGACCGGAACGCCCGGCCAGTTGTGCAGGCCGAACACCGCCTCGACCGGGAAGCGCTCGAACAGTCCGTCCTCGATCATCACTGCCGCGCCGGCCTCGGATTCCTCGGCCGGCTGGAAAATGAAGGCGACGACGCCGGAGAAATCCGGATGCGCGGCGAGATGGCGCGCCGCCCCCAGCAGCATCGCGGTATGGCCGTCATGACCGCAGGCGTGCATCTTTCCGGGGTGGCGGGAGTGGTGCGGAAACTCGTTCATTTCGGCGAGCGGCAAGGCATCCATGTCGGCGCGCAGACCGATCATGCGCGACGATGTTCCGGCGCGCAGAATGCCGACGACCCCGGTCCGGGCGATGCCGCGATGCACCTCCAGCCCGTAGCGCTCGAGCTCACGGGCAACTACTTCAGCGGTGCGATTCTCGTTGAAGGCCAGTTCCGGATGCGCGTGAATGTCGCGGCGCAGCGTCGTCAGTTCGGCAAGAAACGGCAGTTCGGGAAGGGGAATGGTCGGGGGCATGATCGTCTCCTCGTTGATGGCTATTATGCCGCGGGTTGCTTGCCGGCGCCGCCTTCATTATGCTCCGCCTGATGGAACTCGTTCTCATCAGCGGCCTCTCCGGCTCGGGCAAGTCCGTCGCCCTGCACCTCCTCGAGGATGCGGGCTATTACTGCGTGGACAATCTTCCGGTAATCATGCTCACGGTTCTTGTGCGCATGCTCAAGGAGGAGAAAATCCGCAAGGTGGCGGTCGCGATTGACGCCCGTTCAGGCCACGGTATCGAACTGCTGCCGGAACGCCTGCACTTGCTGACAAAAGATGGGATACGCCACACTTTTCTGTTCCTGTTTTCGAATGAAGAGACTCTGCTCAAGCGCTATTCGGAATCGCGCCGCCGCCACCCGCTGGCCGCCGACGGCCAGTCGCTGGAAGAGGCGATCCGTACCGAGCGCACGATGCTCGAACCGATTTCCACCCTCGGCCATCGCATCGACACCAGCGGCCTCAAGGCCAGTGCGCTACGCGAATGGGTGCGCCAGTTCATCGAGACCGAACCAGGGCAGGGTCTGACCCTGATGTTCGAATCGTTCGGGTTCAAGCACGGCATTCCGCTCGACGCCGACCTCGTCTTTGACGCCCGCTGCCTGCCCAACCCGCACTACGATCCCGACCTGCGGCCGCTGACCGGCAAGGAACAGCCGGTCGTCGACTTCCTTGAAGGCGAGGCGGAAGTCATCCGCATGCGCGACGACATCGCCCGCTTCATCGCCACCTGGCTGCCGGCCTACATCCGCGACAACCGCAACTACTTGACCGTGGCCATCGGCTGCACCGGCGGCCAGCACCGCTCGGTGTATCTGGCGGAATGGCTGGGTCGCGAATTCGCCAGCAAGGCGCACGTCCTGATCCGCCACCGCTCACTGGCCGGCGACTGATGCGCTGGCACGCCTTCCTGCGGCCCGGTGACTGGCTGGTCATCGCCGGCGGCGCGGCGCTGGTCGGCATCACGCTGCCCCTGCTCTGGCAAGGCGGCTTTGCCGACCGCGCCATCATCCGCCAGGACGGGCATGTCTTCGCCGAGGTCGATCTCGGCAGTCGGCGCGACTTGGCGGTCCCCGGGCCGCTCGGCACGACATTGGTCGCCATCGAACCGGGCCGCGCCCGGATCGTCGCCGACCCCGGCCCGCGCCAGTACTGCGTGCGCCAGGGCTGGCTGGCGCGCCCCGGCGAAATCGCCATCTGCGCCCCCAACCGCGTCAGCGTACAGATCGCCGGACGCACCCGCGCCTATGACAGCCTCAGTTACTGAACTGACCGTCACCGCTGAAGACCGCCGCGTCGCCTGGCTGGCCACCGCGGCCGTTGCCCTGTCGCTGGTCGATGCGGCGATTCCCAGCCCGCTGCCCGGCGTCAAGCCCGGCCTCGCCAACATCGTCACGCTGGTCGTGCTAATCCGTTACGGCTGGGCGACCGCCGTCTGGGTCAGCGGATTGCGCGTGCTCGCCGGCAGCCTGCTGCTCGGCTACTTTCTCGCCCCCGGCTTCTTTCTTGCGCTGACCGGAACAACATTCAGCCTGCTCACGCTCGGCCTCGCCCGGCATCTGCCAGGACGCTGGTTCGGCCCGGTCAGCCTCAGCATCCTCGCCGCCTTCGCCCACATCGGCGGTCAGTTGCTGCTCGCCCGCCTGTGGCTGATCCCGCACAACGGCGTATTCCTGCTGACCCCGGTCTTCGCTGCCGCCGCGCTGGTTTTCGGCACCCTCAACGGGCTGATCGCGGCTAAACTTCTGGCAGAACCCTCAGCCGCCGAAACCAGCCAATGACCAAGACGATCTGCCTCGCCCTGACCGGCGCCTCCGGCATGCCCTACGGCCTGCGCCTGCTCGAATGCCTGCTGGCCGCCGGTTGCCACGTACAGCTTCTGTATTCTCAGGCAGCACAGGTTGTCGCCCGCCAGGAATTGGATTTCGAATTGCCGTCGCGCCCGGGAGAAGCCAAATCCGTGCTGCTCGCCCGGTATCCCGCGGTCGACCCGGAAAAACTGGCCGTTTTCGGCCGCGAGGAATGGTTCGCCCCGGTCGCCTCGGGTTCCAACCCGCCGGATGCGATGGTCGTCTGCCCGTGCTCGATGGGCACCTTGGCCGCCATCGCCCAGGGCCTCGCCAACAAACTGATCGAACGCGCCGCCGACGTGGTGCTCAAGGAAGGCCGCAAGCTGGTGCTGGTTCCACGTGAAACGCCGTTCTCGGCGATTCATCTCGAAAACATGCTGCGCCTGTCACGGGCCGGGGCGGTCATCCTGCCGCCCAGCCCCGGCTTCTACCACCACCCGCAGTCGGTTGGCGACATCGTCGACTTCGTCGTCGCCCGCGTTCTCGACCAGCTTGCCGTGCCGCACACCCTGATGCAGCGCTGGGGGGCATGATGGGCTGGTTCGGCCTTCCCCGCCTGCCGGACGACGAGCCGCCGGTCCGCATGGAAATCCCGCTGTTTCCCCTCAATACCGTGCTTTTCCCCGGTGGCGTGCTGCCGCTCCGGATCTTCGAGCAGCGTTATCTCGACATGGCTGCCGCCTGCATGAAGGAAGCCAGCGCCTTCGGCATCTGCCTGATTGCTTCCGGCGAGGAAGCGGGCGGCATCGCCGAACCGCATCCGGTCGGCACGCTGGCGCGCATCACCGACTGGGAAATGGAACAACTCGGGATCCTGCAGTTGACCGTGCGCGGCGAACAACGCTTCCGCATTCTCGAAAAACATGCCGGCACGAACAACCTGCTGCAGGCCACGGTCGAGATCATCAACGACGACGGCCCGCTGCCGGTTCCCCTTGAGCGGCAGCGCCTGCTGCCGCTGCTGCGGCGGATCGCCAGCGACATGGGCCCGACCCGCATCCCCGAACCGCACCGCTACGACGATGCGGAATGGGTCGGCTTCCGGATCACGGAAATCCTGCCGGTGCAGAACCTGGCCAAGCAGAAACTGCTGGAACTCGAAGATCCGATTTCCCGTCTCGAAATCCTCGAAAAATTCCTCGACCAGCGCAAGTTGCTCGGCTGACCAGTGATTCGCACAACACAAGGCAAGTGCATAATGAAGGGCCGTTTGGACAAAGTATCAAGCAAAGCAATCGAGGTGATCCATGTACTACATAGTTGAAACCCAAAAGACATTCGACCAGGCGTCGGCGGACCTTGAATCAGCGGTGAAGAATCACGGCTTCGGGGTATTGCATGTCCACGACCTGGGAACCACGCTGCGCAGCAAGGGCATTGCATTTGAAGAGCAATGCAAGGTGTTTGAAGTCTGCAATCCGGTGCAGGCGGCGAAGGTTCTGGCCACCGATATGCGCCTGAACATGGCGCTGCCGTGTCGTATCTCGGTATTTACCGAGAGCGGCAAGACCAAGATCGGGCTTATCAAGCCGGAGCCCATGCTGGCGACGCTCTCCCAGGATGCGACGCTGCTCCAGGTGGCCAAAGAGGTTGAGGAAAAGACCGTCCGGATGGTTGACGAGGCCAAATGAACGACCCCGGCCGGACACCCGGTTTTTGACCTGAATAGCTAGTCGACCGCGCCACGTCCGAAAAGGATACCGTCCCCGGTGCGGGGACATAAAGCAAGCACCCTTGGGGTGCGACAGGCCTCACGCAGTCGGCTGCTCCGCAACGCGCCGGATTGATTGTCGGGCATCGGCAGGCAAGACCAGCTCAACATGGGCGAGCGGCCCCAGCAGACGCTGGTCGAAGCGCAGCAGACCCTCTTCGTCTTCGACGAGCAGTTCGGTGTCGAGCAGGTTGGAAACGAGATTGGCGAAATCCGACCGGTCGGCGGTCTCGGCCTCTCCGAAACCGTGCAGGAGCGCCAGACGCTGCGCCAGCAACTGGCAATCCTTTTCCAGCACGGCGCGCGTCAGCTTGCCGGAACCGCGCTGCTGCAACAGGGCGAGCGCCAGGAAGTGGCGGCCGAGCATGGGCCGCAGCGTTTCGCCGATCATGTGCAACTCGGGAAATTCCTGACTGTTGGTCTCCGGCGCCAGCAGCCAGCCACTGCGCTCGGCACGGCGCAACAACCCGCGTTCGGCGAAGATGGCGATAGTGCGCTGGATCTCTTGCAGCAGTTCGTCTTCCGACCAGTGCAGGAACAGCGCCGAACGCATCACGCCATAAATGCCGACAACCGCGTCGGTCAGCCGTTGCACATCGAGGCTGCGGTTGTTGCCGACCAGACAGGCGATCAGCGCCGGCACGGCAAACAGGTGCAGCACGTTGTTGCGGAAGTAGGGAAGCTGTTGCACCTGCGCATCGACCACGCGCACCAGGTTGCCGAATGGGTGCGGAATCTGTTCGATAATGCCAAGCCGCTCGGCATGGGCGATGACCTGCGCCGGATCGAGATCGCAGGCGATACGCTGCGCCGAGTACGGTGCCGCGGCATCGAGGGCCTGAAAGTGCGTGATCAGCCGGCGCAGCCCGACGAGATCCGCCGTGCAGCGCGGTGTCGCCAGCAGCGCCAGCGCGACCAGGCTGACCGGGTTGATCACGGCGGCGTCGTTGATCCTCGTGGCGAGCGCGATCGCCGCCTCGCGGGTGGCGCCACGCAGCCAGTCGCCATTCTCCTCGTCGCGCGCCGAGCGCCAGTCGGGCCGATAGCGGTCAAGGAATCCCGAGAGCGGCAGGGGATCACCAAAATTGACATGCACCCGACCATAGATGCGGCGGATGTTGCGGACGCTGCTCAGCAGGTTCCACAGTGACTCCCGCTGCTTCGGACGGCCGGCCAGCTCGCGTACATAGGTCGGCCCCTCGATCAGTCGCTCGTAGCCGATATAGACCGGCACGAAGACCAGCGGCCGACCGTGGCTGCGCACGTAACTGGCGATGGTCATGCCAAGAATGCCGGCCTTCGGCGTCAGGGTGCGGCCGGTCCGGCTGCGCCCGCCTTCGATGAAATACTCGATCGGAAAACCGCGCGCCAGCATCAGGTGCAGATACTCGTGGAACACCGCCGCGTACAGCGGTTCGCCCTTGAAACTGCGGCGCAGGAAGAACGCACCTCCCCGACGCAGCAGCGAGCCGACCAGCGGCATGTCGAGGTTGTCGCCGGCGGCGATGTGCGGCGGCGTCAAACCGTTGCGGTAGATCAGGTACGAGAGCAGCAAGTAGTCGACGTGGCTGCGGTGACAGGGAATGTAGACAATGCCCTGGCCGGGTGCAATCTGCGCCAGCGCCTCAAAATTGTGCGTCTCGATGCCATCGTAGAGATGTTCCAGCAGCCAGGTCAGGAGCAGTTCCAACGCCCGCGTCGTGCCGTAGGAATAATCGGACGCGATCTCCAGCGCGAACTTGTTCGCCTTGCCATAGGCTTCGCCGGCGGAAATTCCCAGTTTGGCCGACTCTTCGGCCATCGCCTTGCGTACCGGCGCACTGGCCAGCAACATTTCGATCTGCGTATTGCGGTGCGATAGATCAGGGCCGATCGCCATCTGCCGCTGGCGCCGGAAATGCACGCGCAGGATGCGCGACACCTTGCGCGCCGCCTGCGTCTCGCCGAGCGGCACGGCACCGCCATGCACCAGTTCCCGCAACGAGAGCGGCGCATTGAAGCGCACCAGCGTCTGTCGTCCGTGCAGCAGCACGGCGAGCGCCTGGCGCAACACACCAGGATTGCGCCAGGTTTCGGCGAACAGCGCCTTGAGTATGGATTCCTGCTTGTCCGGGCTGCGTCCCCAGAGAATCACCACCGGCACCAGCTGAATGTCGATGCCCGGATCGGCCACCACAGCCTTCGTCACAGCCGCCAGCAGGCGAGAAACTTCCCGGCCCCCGCCGTTGTGATGCCGGTTCAGAAAAAAGACCGAACGTTCTGCCCTGATGCCGTCGAAAGTTAACGGCGCCTCGGCTGGAGGCAATCCGGCCCGACGCGACTCCTCGAAAAGGACGAGCAGGTTCGACAAATGGCGGTCGTGCAAAACGTAGCAGACCGGAAGCGCCGGATCAATCGCCGCCGCAGACTCGACAAAGACGGTCGTACGCACCCAGAAATAAAGGATGCGCCGCGCCAAAGGAACGAACCAGCCGGAAATCTTGAACAAGTTCCCTCACCACCTCTCATGCCGAGCACACAGCACGGTATGCGCTGTATCGCCGGAAGCATCTTTTGTATCGATCCAGTACTAACCGATTGCCTTTTTAACAAGGATTCTAGTCATTTTCGTCGCGCTGTTGAACGGAAGCGGAACCAATTTTTTTTCGCCAGTCCAAACTACCTGCAAGATGTCATCCCGAATGCGGACTAACCAAGGAGTTTTTGCCCATGCCTGGCGTCAATCCCTATGTCTACATGCAGCAAGTTGCCGGACGTCTGACGCAACTGACCGAGCGGAGCGAGATCGAAACGCTTCTGGACGAAGTCGAGTACCTGTACGAGGTCATCGATCCCGAGTTGCAGGAATCTGCCGATCTGCTGATTGCGCAATTGCGTTCCCGCCTGGAGGCGGCATCCTGACTGCCTCCTTGCGCCGCTACGCGCGGCGTCGACTCAATCCATACCGCGGTGTCGAGCAGGTCATCGAATCCGACAGCGGCCGCGCCCTCAGCGTCGACGGCAGGAACTGGGAACTGCAACTGCTGGCACGCCGCCCGGCCGGCTGGGGTAGCCTCAATCGGCAAGGCGCGCTCGATTACGCCCGTTATGCCGTCTGGTCGAGAACTGAAGGTCTGGCCAGATTCCCGTACTTTCCGGCCACCGAATTCGACGCCACGGCCGCCGCCGGTCTTTTGATCGCGGCCATCGCCGGGCACGAGGCCGACCTGCCCCTGGCACTGATCGACAGTTACGAATGCTGGTGTTGCGCCGATGCCCGACCGATGGCATTGCTCGCGGCGGCCAATGCCTTGCCCGAGCACCGGAGCGTTCCCCGGTGGCGGGCGCTGCCGGACGATCCCCAGGCCGCCGAAGTCGAGGAACGCGTGCGGCGCGCAAGCACCGGCACGCACTGGTTTCGGCGCGCGGCCGATGGCAGCGGCGAGCAGCTCGATGCCGCTGCCCTTGGCCAGCCACCTTCCCTGCCGGCTGCCGCCTTTGCCGAGTGCCTGCTGGCCGTCGATGCTTTCGACCTTGCCAGTGACCGATCCCTGATATCCGCCTATCTCGAACGGCAGGCCGCTCGCTTGCTGATGCTGCCGCTATCCGCCGCGACGCGCGCCGCACTGGAGCAGGCTGCGATTGGCGATGCCCCCGGGGTCGCGCACTATTGTCGCCTCTATCCGGCGCAGGAAGATCCGGGACTCATCACGCGCCTGCAGGTCGAGGCGCGCCTCCGCGCATCCGCCTAGCCACGCTGGCAGGGCAGGATTCAACTCAAGCATCGTGCGGCAACGCTGGCGTCGGGCGCCTTACTGTTGTACCTTGAACGCATTACCTTCCACTTATGCGGAGCACTCAATTGAACGATGACAACCTGTCGAAGGAACAACGCATCCTGCGCGTGCTGCGCAAGGTATTGGGCAACATCGTCAAGGACGCCATGCCGGCGCACGGCACGCCTCATCCCTTTCAGCAAAGCACCATCGACGACATTCGCGACCTGTTCGGGCTGATTGCCGAACGCGAGCGTGAACTGGCCGTGATGGCCGGACTGTCCGACAACGAGAAGCCCTACTACACCGACGAGCCACCGGCGAGCAAGGTCGTTGCCATGCCCAAGCCGACCCGAAAGCCGAACTGAGCCGGAATGATTCGTCTCCCCGCCGCGCTGAATGCTTGGAACTCGCCGCAATTCATGGCCGTGCTGAAGCGGGAAATCGAACAACTGGACGGCGGACTGCTACCCTTGCAACAGGGCCTGACGGCAAGCAGCCATGCCCTCGACGACCGCTTCGACGCAATGATCATCGGTGCCACCGAAGAATCCGGCTTCATTCGTGCCAGGGTGGGTGTTTTCTTTTCCGGCCTCATCACCGGTTGCAGCTGTGCGGACGATCCAACGCCGGTCGAGCCGCAAAGCGAGTACTGCGAATTGCTCTTCGCCATCGACAAGGCGACCGCCGAAGCGACCGTCACCATCCTGGCGGATTAGGGCCGGCAGTTCAACAGCGCAAGCTCGATGTCCGGCGACTACTAATCCACAGTAACATAGTCAACTTTGATCAGCCTTCCCGTTCCCTTATGCGTCCCGCCCAGTTGATCCCGATTCTTGAGACCGAATTCCTCAGCGCCGCCGAAGGCCACCATACGCCGGTCATGATGTGGGGTCCGCCCGGTGTCGGCAAGTCGCAGATGGTGAGCGAAGTGGCGGCCAGGCATCAGGTGCCGGTGATCGATATCCGCCTCTCGCAGATGGAACCTTCGGACTTGCGCGGCATCCCCTTTCGCGTCGGCGACCATGTGGATTGGGCGATTCCGTCGATCCTGCCGGACGCCGGGCGGCATGGCGAAAAGGGCATTTTGTTCCTCGACGAAATCACCTCCGCGCCACCGTCGGTTTCCGCCGCGGCCTATCAGTTGATTCTCGACCGCCGTCTTGGCGCTTACGTGGTGCCGCCCGGTTGGGCGATTTTCGCCGCCGGCAACCGGCAGGGCGACCGGGGCGTCACCTATGCCATGCCGGCGCCGCTGGCCAACCGGTTTTCGCATTTCGACGTCGAAGCCAACCTCGACGACTGGTCCCGCTGGGCCTACGAAAACAACATCGATGCCCGGCTGATCGGCTTCCTGCGCTTCCGCCCGGAGTTGCTGTTCGACTTCGACCCGGCGCGCAATCCGACGGCCTTCCCGACGCCGCGCTCATGGGAATTCGCCCATCGCGCACTGCAAAAGTTCAGCGATCAGCCCGACCTCCTCGGCCCGGCGCTGGCGGCCTGCGTTGGCCAGGCGGCCGGCATCGAATTTTCGGCTTACCTCGCCAACCTGTCCCGCATGCCCGATCTCGACGCCATCGTCGAAGGCCGCGAGGCCGATGTCCCGCGCGACACCGATCTGCAATACGCCGTTGCCGCCGCACTGGTCGCCCGCGCCATCCGCGCCAGAAGCGACGGCGACATCAGGAAAATGCTCGGCCACATCCTCGACTATGCCGCCCGCTTCCCGCTCAGGGAAATGGGGGTCATGCTGGTTTCCGACATCCACCGCAATATCGGGCAACCCCTGTTTGCCGTCCCGCAATTTGCCGACTGGGCGAAGCAGGTGGCCGATATTGTCCTCTACGAATAGCTTTCCGCCGCAGGGCCCAGCGAACCACGCTGCTTCCTGAACAGCCATGTCATCGAGTTCCGCCCGGACCACCCCCGCCGACGACCCCGCCACCAAGCTGGCGGCGGCCCGCACCCGGCTGATTCTCGACAAGCCCTTTCTCGGGGCGCTGGTATTGCGCCTGCCGATGATCGAGGCCGGACCGTGGTGCCGCACGACCGCCACGGACATGAAAAGCTTCTACTACAACCCGTCCTATATCGGCCGTTTGTCGCTGGCCCAGATCGAGTTTGTCCTGGCGCATGAAGCACTGCACTGCGCGCTGACCCACTTCATCCGGCGCGGCCACCGCATCCAGCGCAAATGGGATCTCGCCTGCGACTTCGCCATCAATCCCATCCTCGTCAGCGACGGGTTGCAGCCGCCGCCAGGGGTCGTAGTGCTGAGCATGTACGACAACATGAGCGCCGAGGAAATCTATCCCTGTCTCGACGACAACCCTGATGATGAAACCCTTGACCAGCATCTGTACGACAGCAATGCCGACGGCAGCCAGGGCGGGCAGAGCAATGAACCGCCTCAGGAAAATTCAGCGGAAGATCATCAGGGCCAATCGGCTGGCGGATCGCAATCGCAAAACAAGGAGCCGCAGCAGCGCGACGGCGGCAGCACTCAAGCCAACCCGCAACAGGGCCAATCCGGCCAGATGGCGGGTGAGGATGACAACAAGGACAGTCTGCCCGCCCCCCTGACGGCTCAGGAGCGCGAAGAACTCGGACAGAAGTGGCAGCAGTATCTGGCCAGCGCGGCGCAGCAGGCGCAACTGGCAGGCAAACTCGGCGGCGCCATGGCGCGCATGGTCGACGCCTGGCTGGAGCCAAAACTTCCCTGGCGCACGTTACTGGCGCACTATTTCTTCGAGCGTGCCCGCAACGACTACAACTACATGCGACCCTCGCGGCGCGAGGGCGAAATGATCCTGCCCTCGCTGAAAAGTGCGCAATGCGATCTGGTCGTGGCGATCGACACCTCGGGTTCGATCGGCGAAGACGAGCTTTCCGAATTCCTTTCCGAAATCAACGCGATCAAGGGCGCGTTGCCGGTGCGCATCACGCTGCTGGCCTGTGACGCAAAACTCGCCGACGATTGCCCCTGGGTCTTCGAACCCTGGGAAGAATTCCGTCTGCCGCGCACTTTCGCGGGCGGCGGCGGCACCGACTTCACGCCGGTGTTCGAATGGGTGGAACGGGAAAACCTGCGGCCCGATGCGCTGGTGTATTTTACGGATGCCGATGCGGAATTCCCTGAGCATGCGCCGCCCTACCCTGCCATCTGGCTGGTCAAGGGCAAGAAACCGGTACCCTGGGGCAAACGGATTCAACTGAACTGATGGCCGCTAGCGACCTCTCCCCCGAAGACAGCCTGCGCCTGAACGTGCTGATGATGGCCGACCCGGTACAGGCGGTGCGTCTCGACGAAAGCGCGATGACGCTGTATGCGCTGCGGGAAGGCAGCGAGACGAAAATCCGGTTGCATCCCAATTGCCGGGCCGACCAGTACATCACTCGTATCAAGGAGTTTCTCGGCGGACATGCGCTCGGTTCGCCGCGCGGCTACCCGGTCTATCTGCAGAACTGGACCCGGATGGGGCAGACTTCCGACAAGAATCTGGCATCGCTGCTCCTGCTCGGCGAACCAGAAGCCGTCGTCGCCGTCGCTCATGCCGCCAGCCTCACCGACGAACTCGCCCGGCGCGTCTGGTGGTGCCAGCCGACCATGGAGATCGCGCGCTGGATGCTGGAGAAGGATGCAGTCATCCAGGGCAGGATGGGCAAGGTGCTGGCCGACTTTCTGATCGAACATCTGCCGTTCGAGGAGAGCCCGGACGCCCGCATGCACACCATCCGGCTGGTGCTGTACGGAAAGCTCGCAGACCCGCAGACGGCTGCCAAACTGTGGCGACTGGCCAGGGGAGCGCCCTATTACTACATCGGCTTTCTCGAGTTTCTGCCCGGTGATTTGCCTGCCGACCAGCCCGCGCGCGCCGACGAGCCGGAAGCATCGGCCCTGTTGAAGCCGCTGGCCGAAAGCGGCAATGTCTATGCGGAACGCTTTCTGTCGTTACTGTCAGCAAACGGGCAAACCTGGCTGAAGGCCGTCTCGGAAGTTCTGGCCCGTCCCGCCACAGCGCTGGTGGTTTACGCCCTGCTCGATGCCATCAGCCGCTACTTCTACACCATGGGTTATCCGGTCAGGAGTGAGGCGCTGGAAGCGGCGTTTGCCGAGGCCAGCGCGCTGACCAGTGGAACGCACGACACGCCCGCCGATCTGCTGAAGGTGTTGCAGGCTGCCCCCGGCTACCGGCAGGGCATCGAAACCATGCTGGCCTTGTCCGGACTGACCGGCAAGACCGCCGACCCCTGGCTGGCGCGCAACACGACCGTCGGCGCGCTGATGCGGCGTAGAATCGAACCGCTGGCCAGCCCCATCAACCAGGCACTGCTGGCACTGAGAACCCCTCTCTCCATGCAGGACACGGACGATAGAGAACGCCAGGCAAATCAGCGGCCATGAAACTTTATCTCGACCCCGACCATTCGAAGGAAGTGCCGGCGCTGATCCGCACTCCGGGCAAGGCACGCAAGCGCTTTCCGGAGGGCGTCGTGGAAGCGGTCGCCAGCGAAGACGAAGCACTGCGACGGGCCGGGAAGGATTTGCATCCGGCGGTCGTCATCGGCCCGTCACGCTCATCGGAAGGCTTTAGGCTCTATTACCTGGTGCGCTGGCTGGATTGACCCCCCATTTGTGGAGCTCTTACATGGAATACAAACGCATACCGATAAACATCCCGATCGTAACCGCCGAACCGCAGGCCGATGGCAACCCTTTCGGCTCCTGCACCGACGCCGAACCGTTCGCACTCATGGTGCTGGGCGACAGCATGGAGCCGGAGTTCATGGAACGCGAGATCATCGTCGTCGAGCCGGAAGGACTGGCAACGGACGGATCGTATGTCATCGCCTTCCACAACGAAGAATACATCTTCCGCCAGTTGATCAAGCGCGAGACGGGCTGGGCCCTGCACGCGCTGAACCCCGCCTACCCCGATCACCCGATCGCCAGCCTGTCCGGCGTCAGGGGAGTGGTGATCATGAAGAAAAAGCCCGGTCGACCCAGCAAATCGGGCAGAAAATACTATGTCGGCGAGGAAACGCATTGAGTATCCTCAAACATTCGGCAGGAAGCATTGTTTTGCATCTGTCCTGAGGCATCTGATCGCCACTTCCAAGAGGTTTATGGCCATTTACGCAGCGTTTTTGACATGGTGCCGGACGTGGCAACCTGGCATCCAGTCTCGCCAGGGTGAGCAGAGCCTCGGCGGCGCACGCCGGGCAGTGCGCCATTGAGATCGCCGATCACAAGCAACCATGACTGTCCGTAACCTCGAATTTCTCTTTCGTCCCGCTTCGGTGGCGGTGGTCGCCGAACCCGACGAGCCTAGCCGCTACGCCGAGGTCGTGCTGGCCAATCTGACGGCCGGCGGATTCAACGGTTCGATCGTTTCGGTCAGCGCAAGGAAGCGCTCGCTGTTCTACATGGGCGACGATGTACGCGTCGGCAAACTCAATGTCGTGCCCGATCTGGCGATCATTTGTGCGTCACTGGACCGGGTGCCGTCCATCATCGCTCAGCTCGGCGCGCTTGGCACCCGTGCCGTGATCGTCGGCCCCTGGATGTGGCACAAGATGAGCAGTGGCGCCATAGCGAAGGCGCGCAAGGCCATTCTCGAAGCGGCCCAGCCGTATCTGATGCGGGTTCTCGGGCCGGGAAGCGGCGGTCTCGTCGTGCCCGCCATAGGCCTTAACGCCAGCGCCACCCCCGTCTCGATCACGTCAGGGAAGATTGCCCTGGTCGCGCAGTCGACGGCCATCGCCGCAGCCGTGCTCGAT
This sequence comes from Azonexus sp., assembly GCA_035466795.1. Classification (GTDB taxonomy): domain Bacteria; phylum Pseudomonadota; class Gammaproteobacteria; order Burkholderiales; family Rhodocyclaceae; genus Azonexus. Next base: position 17,091 of record DATIUN010000375.1, read on the forward strand.
CGCGCCGCGAGCAAGGGAATCGGCTTCTCGACGGTGCTGCACCTGGGCGCCGGCCTCGATGTCGATCTGCCTGACGTAATCGACTGGCTGGCTGCGGACCCCGACACCAAATCGATCCTGGTGCAGTTCGACGAAGTCTCGGCCGGGCGCAAGTTCATGTCGGCAGCGCGTGCCGCTGCGCGCAACAAGCCCGTGGTTACGATCCGTTCCGGCGCGGTGCAGGGCCGGCCTCAGGGGGGCGTGCCATTCAGCGCCGCCGACGTTTACGAAGCGGCGCTGAGTCGCGCCGGCTGGGTGAGCATCGATACGCTCGCGGATCTGTTCGAAGCCATCGAGGGCATGGCACGGGTGCGTCCGTTGCGCGGCGAGAGTCTGACCATCTTGGCCAACGGTCATGGCCTCGGACGGATTGCCGGCGACACTCTGTTACGTTCCGGTGGTCAGTTGGGCAAGTTGTCGACAGGCACCGTCAAGCGCCTGGAGGAGCAGCTGCAGACCCGTTCGGCCCTCGCAAACCCACTGGCGCTGCCGGCTGACATCACGGCGCCGAACTGGGGAGCCGCATTGAAGACCGTGCTCGCCGACAGCCGTACGGAAAACGTCCTCACCGTCTGTTCGCCGTCCCCGTTTGCGCCAAGCACCGAAGTCGCCGAAGCAATATGTGAAGTTTCACGTGAAACCGAGTGCAACGTCTTCACCTGCTGGGTCGGCGGAACGGCGATGCTGGAGGCACAGAAGATTGCGGCGGCGCACGGCGTGTTGAGCCATGAGTCACCTGAAAAGGCGATCGCGGTCTTTCTCGGTGCCGTCAGTTACCGGCACAATCGCGAGTTGCTGATGCAGATGCCGCCGTCGCTCGCGGAGGGCTTCGCGCCGGACGTGGATACAGCCCGCAGCACACTCGGCGAAGCGCTTGCTGCCGGATCTCGAACCCTGTCGGCACGCCAGGCAAGGCGCATGTTACAGGCCTATGGATTGGCCGTTGGCGAGTATCCGTTGGCAGGCAGTATCGACAAGGCGATCGCCGCCGCCGATGAAATCGGCTATCCGGTCGATCTCTTTCTCATGCTTGCCAATGGCGCGGAGCTTGCAGAGCGCGTACCGGGACTTCGTTCGCCTGCGGAGATCCGCATCGCGGCGCGCGGACTACGCAGCCGTGCGCGGTCACGGCACCCTGGCGACCGCGTCAGCGGTTACCGGCTGCGCCCGAGCGCTGCCCGCAGTGGAGCCCCCGCAATGCGTCTGGGCGTTGCCGACGATCCGGTGTTCGGTCCGGTGATCTTCCTGGGTCCGGCATCGGCCACCGGCTTCCGCGAAGACCGCCTGGTCGTTGCACTGCCGCCGCTCAATCCGCTGCTGGCCGGCGATCTGGTGACACGCAGCGGCTTTGCCGAAGGTCTTCCGGAAAACGATCGGCCGGCGCTGCAGGCAGCCGCCAGCAATGCACTGGTTCGTCTGTCGCAACTGCTCACGGACATAGATGAAGTGGCTGGCGTGGAACTCGATCCGCTGCATATCGAGGCTTCGGGCGTGGTCGTTCTGGGGGCGCGCATCAACATCGAGCAGCGGGGACGCAGGCTCGGCTTTCGCCGTTTCGCGATTCGCCCTTATCCGAAGGAACTGGAGAGGCAAGTGGACTGGGAGGGTCGCACGCTTCTGATCCGGCCGATTCGCCCCGAGGACGAGACCCAACTCGGCGAACTGCTTAATTCTCTTACTCCCGAGGATTCCCGGATGCGCTTTTTCGACACGACCAGAAACCTGCCGCGGATCCGCCTCGCCCGCTTTTCCCAAATCGACTACGATCGCGAAATGGCGCTGCTGGCCATCGAGCGCGGGAGCGACGGTGTCGAGCATGCGCTGGGAGAGGTTCGGGCCGTTGCCGAACCCGGCAGCACGTTCGCAGACTTTGCGATCGTAGTCGCCTCTGGAATCAAGGGCAGGGGACTCGGCCAACTGTTGCTGCAAAGCCTGGTCAGTCAATGCCGCAACCGCGGCATCGGTGAATTGCGCGGCGAAACGCTCGACGGCAACTTGCGCATGCAGCATCTCGCACAGAAACTCGGCTTCACGCTGACGACCGGGGCTGACCGCGGCACGCTGGATCTTCGCTTGATGTTGAACCCGCACGAAAAGCCGTGATGAGTTCCGGGGAATCCAGATATCGACCAGACAACAAAAAAGCCAACCCGCTGAGGTTAGCTTTTCTTTTACAGATCAACGACCTGCTTGAATTCCATGTGGAGCGGGCGATGAGAACAAAATCCACATCACACCATTACGTCCAAAATCAATAACTTACAAATAACGTTGCTTAAAAAACAGGCAAATACTTGTGGGTTGGATTCGTGGGTTCAATTATATTCCATCTCGCTGGAATGCTGTACGCCTGGAAGGTGCCCACTGAAAACCCTT
>DATIUN010000376.1:0-3032 GCA_035466795.1 Azonexus sp.
TGGCGGACACCACGCCGCCCGGCCCGATCCGCGAACTATTCCAGTATCTGGCGAGCGAGGAAACCAAGCACAAGCTGGAACTGGAAAAGCTCTACTACGAAACCGTCCACCGCGGCGGCGGCGTCTAGGCCGGCACCGCCCCTGTCAGCAGCACAGCGAGCGGCTACGATCCGGAATTCTTCCGCCCGCCGTCGTCTGGCGTGACGAACAGCGCCGCGCCGACAACGATCAGGGCCAGCGGCCACCACTTGCGCAGCAGGGCGACGAGATCGAACTCGATCAGGTCGAGATTGACCGCCAGCGCGACGGCGCCGATGACGATCAGCGCGATGGATACGAAATTTCCCTTCATCGTTTTCCCCTGTTTTTGGACGTCGACCGCGCCCCGAAGGAAGTACCCTTGGGGTGCGACATTCACCGATCACGCCCGGCGCACGCCGACCACGCCTTCGACCTCGTGGATCAGCGTCAGCGTTCGCTGAAGTTGTTGCAGATCGGCGATCTCGACGGTGAAGCTCATGTGCGCCTTGCCCTGCTTCGACTGGGTATTGACGCCGACGACGTTGAGCTTTTCGCGCGTGAAGATTTCGGAGATATCGCGCAGCAAGCCCTGACGATCGTGGGCATCGACGACGATATCGGTGGCGAAAACGCCGGTCGTGCGCAGCCCCCAGTCGGTCTCGATGACGCGCTCCGGATGGAGCGCGGCGAGATGGGTGAAATTCGGGCAGTCCATGCGGTGGATCGAAACCCCCTTGCCGCGCGTGACGAAACCCTGGATCTCATCCGGCGGCGCCGGCTTGCAGCAGCGCGCCAATTGCGTCAGCAGATTGTCGACACCGACGATCAGGATGCCCTGGTTGCCCGCCACCGGCTTGCTCGGCCGCGTCTGCACTTCGTCCGGCAGCACGGTCTCGGCCAGCAGGTCGCCACCACGCGCGACGAGCTGGAACTGGCGAAGGTTCATTTCGCCGCGCGCCGCCGCGATGAAGAGGTCGTCGGCACGCGTGAAGCCGAGCTTGTGGGCAAGCCCCTCGAGATTGGCGCTGGTCTGGCCGAGGCGCTGCAATTCCTTGCTGACGATGGCGCGCCCTTCGGACAACGTTTCCTCAAGCGCGAGGTTCGAGAACCAGGCGCGCACCTTGACCCGCGCGCTCTTGGTGTGGATGTAGCCGAGCGCCGGGTTCAGCCAGTCGCGTGACGGCCCGCCGTGCTTGGCGGTGACGATCTCGACCCGCTGCCCGGTCTCCAGCGGCGTGTTGAGCGTGACCAGTTGTCCGTTGACCTTGGCGCCCCGGCAGCGATGGCCGAGGTCGGTATGGACGCGATAGGCGAAGTCGACCGCCGTCGCCCCCTGTGGCAGATCAACCACCTTGCCCTGCGGCGTGATGACATAGAGCGTCTCGTCGAGCGCCGCCTGCTTGTAGTGACTGATCCAGTCCGAACTGTCGGCGACTTCGTCCTTCCAGGTCAGCAACTGGCGCAGCCAGGCGATCTTCTCGTCGTACTCGTCCTCGTGCGTCCGCTTGCTGCCTTCCTTGTAACGCCAGTGCGCGGCGACGCCCAGTTCGGCGTGCTTGTGCATGTCCCAGGTGCGGATCTGGATTTCCAGGCTGCGTCCGTCCGGGCAGCGCACCGCCGTGTGCAGCGAGCGGTAGTAGTTGCCCTTGGGATTGGAGATGTAATCGTCGAATTCCCGGGGGATCGGCGACCACAGGTTATGCACGATGCCAAGCGCCGTATAGCAGTCCTTGAGGTCGTCGACGATGATGCGCAACGCGCGGATGTCGTAGACCTCAGAGAACTCGACATCCTTCTTCCGCATCTTGCTCCAGATGCTGTAGATGTGCTTCGGCCGCCCGTAAACCTCGGCGTTGTGGACACCGACCGCCTCCAGTTCCGCACGTACGCTGGCGACGGCATCGCTGATGAACTGTTCGCGCTCGCTGCGCTTCTCGTCGAGCATCCCGGCGATTTTCTTGTAGACGTCCGGGTGCAGGAAACGGAAGGAGAGGTCTTCCAGTTCCCACTTCAGTTCCCAGACGCCGAGGCGGTTGGCCAGCGGCGAGTAGAGTTCGAGCGTCTCGCGCGCGACCTGGACGCGCAGATCGTCCTGATGCGCTGCGTAGTAGCGCAGCGTCTGGGTGCGGCTCGCCAGGCGCAAGAGCACGACGCGGATGTCCTCGACCATGGCCAGCAGCATCTTGCGCAGCACTTCGACCTGCGCCTTCACCTCGGCCGGATTGCCTTCGCCGGCCTCGAGATTGGCGGCGACGAAGCCCTTGGTGATCGGCCGCAACCGGTGCAGGCGCGAAATGCCATTGACCAGATGGGCCACCGGCTTGCCGAACCGTTCCTCGATCCGCGTGATGCCATGTTCGTCATGGGCCGGCACCGCGAAGAGCACGGCCGCCATGCGCGAATCGGCATCCAGTTTCAGTCCGGCGACGATCACCGCCATGCCCAGCGCGTGCGACCGGATGCGCTCGCCGCTACCGAGCAGGGCCTCGCCATAGACCTCCAGTGCGTACTCGACGGCCCCCTTCAGGCTGGCGACCTCGTCCGCGCCAAGGCCTTCGGCGAGGGTGGTGAAGAACTGATCGGAATCGCTCTGGGCAGCGACGGAATGGACGACGGAAACCATGGCCGTAATTATACCTTCCGGGCGGTCGCGCCTCACTGAGGCATAATTGTCCCCCATGCCCGGGCAAAAACGACATTTCTACAGCAACCCCTACCTGCTGCTGACGCTGACCGCACTCTTCTGGTCGGGCAATATGGTGCTCGGCCGCGGCATCCGCGCCGACGTTCCGCCGATGGCGCTGGCTTTCTGGCGCTGGGCGATCGCCTTCGCGCTGGTCCTGCCGCTCGCCATGCCGCATTTCAGGAGCCAGTGGCCGCTGCTCAAGCAGGGCTGGAAACCGTTGCTGTTCCTCGGCCTGCTCGGCGTCGGCGGCTACAACACCTTCGCCTACATCGCGCTGCAATACACCTCGGCAACCAACGCGGTGCTGCTCAACTCCTTCATCCCG
>DATIUN010000377.1:0-1658 GCA_035466795.1 Azonexus sp.
GAACAGGAAAAAGATGTCTGCTGCGGTCGACGCCGAATTCGGGGCATATTTCGCGTTCGGCTCGGCGATTCTTTCGCCGGCCAGCTGCAGCAAAGCGGCGTCCCCCGGCAACGATTCCTGCGCGGCATCGAGGAAATCGCTCAACAGGGCAAAATGCAGGCTGGCATCGCGATTGGCGAGAAAGCGGACCTCCAGCGCCTCGACCAGCGCCTCGACCCCCGCCAGGCTGGTCAGCATGGTCGGCACCACGACCAGGGTACGTGATGCCTCGGGAATGCCTTCGGAGAAATCCATTTTCGGCAACGGTTTGGGGGCGACCAGCAGGCTGGCCAGCCAGTTCACCAGGGCCACCGCCAGCTGGCTGGTTGCCAGCAGGCAAACCGCGGCGAGCGGGACCAATGCCCAGGTCGCCATCCCGCTGCCCAGCGCACGCAGCAGCAGGCTTCCGCTGAGTACCCCGGCGATCAGCACGATGCCGCCGAGGTAAATCAGCAACGGATAATGACTCGCCAGGCGGCGCAAACTGTCGCTTGCCGAATGAGCGACGTCAGCCACCTGTTCGAGTTCGGGCCGGCCCTTGCCGATCAGATAGAAGCCGACGTGGCCACCGTGGTCATCCATCCCGGCCTGAGCACCGGCACGCGCCAGCTCGACTGCTTTGCGGGCCACCGCGCCCTCGGACAGCTGCCCCTTGCGAGCGATCTCCTCGGCGGCATGGCGATAGCGGTCGCGCGTCGCGAAGTCCATCCGGCCATAAACGCCGCCGGGGTCTTCGAGCAGGGTCTGCTCGACGACACTCTGCGTCTCGACAAATTTCTGCCAATCCATCGCACCGAGGATACGCAGGCTGCCGATGCTGTTGCTGATCGTCACCTGGTCGGCGGCCTGCAACTGGTTCTCGGCCTGAACCAGCTGCGCGATGCTCAGACCGGATTCCGCCAGGTGCTGCTCGACCCAGGTCAGCGGCAGCGCCAGCGCCGGCCCGCGGCCCTGCAGGCGACGCACGAGTTCGGCGACGAAGGCGCTGGCCATCGGCGGCTGCGAGCGCGCCATGTCGGCGATCACCAGAATCAGGTTCTTCGGATCATTCTCGGCGGATGCCGTCATCCGGTCCGCCCAATACCCGGCCAGATTGCGCTCGTCCCAGCCGGCGGCGATGCGTGCCCCGACCCGCCGCAGATTCTCGATCACCGCCAGGCGCAGCATGATCGGGATCGCCCACAGCTCGCCCAGCCGGAGATCGGTGACGGTCTGATAGGCCGCCACGAAGCGATTGAGCGTTTCCGGATCGACCCGCCCGTCGCCATGCGCGACGGTTTCCAGCGCAATGTCGTAGACCCGGGGATGCCCGGTCGACGGCCCGGTCGCCAGACGGGGCAGTTCGCGGCTATAGCCTTTCGGCAGATGCCGCTTGGCGGTGCGGATCTGCTCCTCGATCAGGTAGAAATTGTCGAGCAGCCACTCGGCGGCCGGGGTGATCCGGCGCTTTTCGGTGGCTACGGAGGTCAGCCGCCGGCAGACACCGATCAGCGTGTTTTCGTTGGCCGCCAGTCGATCCAGCAGGCGGTCCGCGACGCTTCCCGAAGCCAGGCGGTGCGTTGCCGCCAACGCCCTGCCGTGCTGGGCCATCTGGTCGGCGCTATACAGTTCCGCGCGCA
>DATIUN010000378.1:0-8769 GCA_035466795.1 Azonexus sp.
CAACGAAAACCGCCTGCAATGGCGCTGGTGGTGCCGCGCCGGCGAAAAGGTGATCAAGCGCTCGCTGGCCTACCCTGGCCTGCGCGGCCCGACCCAGCTCTACAATGCCGCCGTCGCGCTGGCTGCGCTCGAAGCGCTGGCCGGCAAGCTGCCGGTGACCATGCAGGCGATCCGTCCGGGTCTGATCGAAACCGAGCTGGTCGGGCGTTTTCAGGTGCTGCCGGGCAAGCCGGCGATCGTCCTCGATGTTGGCCACAACCCGCAGGCGATCAGGGTGCTGGCCGACAACCTTGCGGACATGGGCTTTTTCGACCGCACGCATGCCGTGGTCGGCATGCTCAACGACAAGGATATCGCGGGGGCCCTGATGCCCTTGAAGGGCAAGGTCGATTTCTGGCACGCAGCGACACTGACCGGCGTGCGCGGCACGAATTCGGAGACGCTGGCGGCGATCATCGAACGGGCACAGCTCGGTGGCGAGGTCTTTTGCCACACGTCTCCCGCGGCCGCCATGCAGGTCGCCAAGGGACGAGCCGCCGAAAGTGATAGAATCATCGTTTTTGGATCCTTCTACACGGTGGCCGGAGCGTTGCAGGCGCTGCGGGCCAAGCCCTAGTCATGGACGACAACGACGCTCAGTCCCTACTCAAGAAGCGCGCCCGGCGCCGCCTGGTCGGTGCGGTGACGTTTGCCTCGGTGGTGGCCGTAGTGTTGCCGATGGTGATGGACAATCAGCCGCGACAGGTGGTCGACGAGGTTGAAATCCGTATTCCGGGGCAGGACGAAAAGCCGTTTGCGCCGAAGTTTGCGGTGACGCCGGTCGAGAAAGTCGCGCCAAAAACAACGGAGCCACCGGCCGACAGCAAGGCGCCGGCGCCTGCAGAAAGCGTCCCGGCGGCGGAGCCGGTTGCTCCGACGGCAAAGGTCGTCGAAGGACCCAAGGAAAAGCCGGCCGAGAAACCGCCTGTCAAGGGGTCTGAAAAGACGGCGCCCAAGCCGGAAAAACCCCCGGAAAAGGCAGCGGAAAAGCCGGTGGCCGCCGAAGCGACGGCCGAGGCCAAGCGGGCGGCCGCCATCCTCGCCGGGCAGGGCGCGACGCCCGATGCCGCGCCGGCGAAGTCGGGCGAATTCGTGATCCTGATCGGCGCGTTCGCCAACGAGGAAAACGTCCGGAATCTCCGGGCCAAGCTGGCCGAGAAGAATGTCAAGACCTATGTCGAAGCCCTCGATACGCCGGGGGGCAAGAAGACACGGGTCCGCGCCGGGCCGTTCGGGAATCGCGAAGCGGCCGAGAAGGCGCTCGAAAAGATGAAGCAGGTTGGGGTTTCCGGCGTGATTTCAGGCAAGTGATGGCGGTTTTCGACTATGCGGTGATTGGCATCGTGGCCTTGTCTCTGGTGCTCGGTTTGTGGCGTGGGGTAGTGAGTGAATTGATCGCGCTGGCCGCCTGGGTGCTGGCTTTCATGGCGGCGCTGGAATTCGGCACCCGGAGCGGACAGTTCCTGTTTGCCGGGATCGCCGATCCGGCGATCCGCGCCCTTGCCGGCTGCGCGCTGGTTTTTGTCGGGGTACTGGTGGCCATGTCGCTGCTGCGGCTGGCGGTGCACAGCATGGTCAAGGCATTGGGATTGAGCCTGTCGGATCGGCTGCTCGGCATGTTTTTCGGGCTGGCGCGCGGTGTTCTGGTGGTCATGGCGCTGGTTGCGGCGGGCGGTCTGACGTCGGCTCCGCAGCAGCCGTGGTGGAAGCAGGCAACCCTGGCACAGCCGCTCGAAACGGCAGTGCTGGTCGCCAAGCCCTGGCTGCCGGACGATCTGGCAAAACGAATTCGATTTAGTTAGGCGGGATAGAACTATGTGCGGGATTCTTGGTGTAATGGCGACATCGCCGGTCAACCAGCTGCTCTACGACGGCCTGATGGTGCTGCAGCATCGCGGCCAGGACGCGGCGGGCATCGCTACGGCGGAAGGCAACCGGTTCAACCTGCACAAAGGCCCGGGTCTGGTGCGCGACGTTTTTCGCACCCGCAACATGCGCGCCCTGGAGGGTAACTGGGGAATCGGCCATGTGCGCTATCCGACGGCGGGATCGGCCTATAACTTTGCCGAGGCGCAACCGTTCTACGTCAATTCCCCATTCGGCATCGTACTCGGTCACAACGGCAACCTGACCAATGCCGAGCAACTCCAGGGCGAGATGTTCCGCCTCGACCGGCGCCACATCAACACCAATTCCGATTCCGAAGTCCTGCTCAACGTGCTGGCGCATGAATTGCAGTCGGCTGCTCATGGCTACGAACTCGACGTCGATAGCATTTTCCAGGCGGTCGCCGGCGTGCACCGCCGCTGCCGGGGCGCCTATGCCGTGGTCGCGCTGATCGCCGGCTACGGCCTGCTCGCCTTCCGCGACCCTTACGGGATCCGGCCGCTGGTCTATGGCCAGAACGAGACCGAAGAAGGCACCGAATACCTCGTGGCGTCCGAGTCGGTGGCGCTCGATACGCTGGGCTTCCAGATGGTGCGCGACATCGAGCCGGGTGAAGCGGTGTTCTTCGACCTCAACCATCAGTTTCACAGTCGCCAGTGCGCACAGCAGCCGACCTACGCGCCCTGCATCTTCGAATATGTCTATCTGGCGCGGCCGGATTCGGTGATCGATGGCGTCTCGGTCTATGAAGCACGCCTGGCGATGGGCGAACTCCTCTCCCAGAAGGTCAGGAAGACCATTCCGGTCGACGAGATCGATGTCGTTATCCCGATTCCCGATTCCAGCCGCCCCTCGGCGATGCAGCTGGCGCAAGTTCTCGGCATCCCGTTCCGCGAAGGCTTCGTCAAGAACCGCTACGTCGGCCGCACCTTCATCATGCCCGGCCAGTCGATGCGCAAGAAGTCGGTGCGCCAGAAGCTCAACACCGTCGGCCAGGAGTTCAAGGGCAAGCGCGTCCTGCTGGTCGATGATTCCATCGTCCGCGGTACGACCAGTCGCGAGATTGTCGAGATGGCGCGCGCTGCCGGCGCGGTGAAAGTTTACTTCGCCTCGGCGGCGCCGCCGGTGCGCTACCCGAACGTCTATGGCATCGACATGCCGACGCGCGCCGAACTGATCGCCACCGGCCGCACCGATGACGGCATTGCCCGCGAAATCGGCGCCGATGCGCTGGTCTATCAGGATCTCGAGGCGCTCAAGCAGTCGATAACCAACATCCGTGCCGACCTGACGGTGTTCGACGCCTCTTGCTTCGACGGTTGTTACATCACCGGGGATGTCGACGAGTACTATCTCGACGCCATCGAAGGCAACCGTGGTGGCAAGTCCGGCAACGACGACGACGGCGACGGTCAGGCAGCACAGCAACTGGTGCTGCAACTGGCCTCGGAAGGGCGCGACTGATGTCCGAGGCGCCGAATTATCGCCCGGAGACACTGGCGGTTCGCGCCGGCCAGGAGCGCAGCCAGTTCGGCGAGCATTCGGAAGCGCTTTACCTGACCTCCAGCTTCGTTTTCAAGAGCGCCGCGCAGGCGGCCAGGCGTTTTTCCGGCGAGGAAGAGGGCAACGTCTATGCCCGTTTCTCCAATCCGACGGTGACCATGTTCGAGGAACGTCTCGCCGCGCTCGAAGGCGCCGAGGACTGCGTCGCCACGGCGAGCGGCATGGCGGCGATCATGGCCACCGTCCTGGCGCATCTCAGGAATGGCGACCACATCGTCGCCTCGACCGGCCTGTTCGGCGCGACGGTCCAGCTCTTCTCGAACATCCTGGCGCGCACCGGCATTACCACCAGCTTCGTGCCGCAGACCGATCCGGCGGCGTGGGCAGCGGCGATTCGTCCGGAAACCAAACTGTTCTTCCTCGAAACGCCGTCCAACCCGCTGACGGAAATTGCCGATATCCGGGCGTTGACCGCAATCGCCCACGCCAAGGGCATACTGGTCGCGGTCGACAACTGTTTCTGCACCCCCGTCCTGCAACAGCCGCTCGAACTCGGTGCCGATCTGGTGATTCACTCCGCGACCAAGTTTCTCGACGGTCAGGGCCGGGTACTCGGCGGCGCGGTGTGCGGCCCGCGGAAGCTGACCGAGGAGGTCTTCAAGTACCTTCGCACGGCCGGTCCGACTTTGTCCGCCTTCAATGCCTGGGTCCTGCTCAAGGGTCTGGAAACCCTGAAGCTGCGGGTCGAGGCGCAATCCGGCAACGCTTTGCGCCTGGCCACCTGGCTCGAAGCGCATCCCAAGGTGGCGCGGGTTTTCTATCCCGGTCTGCCCTCGCATCCGCAGCACGATCTGGCTAAAACCCAGCAAAAGAGTGGCGGCGCCATCGTTTCCTTCGAGGTCAGGGGCGCCCGCGAGCAGGCCTGGCAGGTGGTCGACAATTGCCGGCTGCTGTCCATTACCGCCAACCTTGGCGACACCAAGACCACCATCACCCATCCCGCCTCCACCACGCATGGCCGCATTTCCCCGGAAGCCCGGGCTGCGGCCGGCATCAGCGAAGGGCTGCTGCGCATCGCGGTCGGCCTCGAAGCGGTGGAGGATATTCTGGCCGATCTCGATCGCGGCCTCTCTCTCATCTGATTTGATTACGGCCTCCGGTTCGACCGGACGCCGCACGGAGCTCCCATGCAATTCACCGACCTCGGCCTCAAGGCCGAACTCCTGCGCGCCATCAGCGAGCAGGGCTACGACACACCGACGCCGATCCAGCAAAAGGCCATTCCCGCCGTGATGACCGGCCAGGATCTGATGGCCACGGCGCAGACCGGCACCGGCAAGACTGCCGGCTTCACGCTGCCCATTTTGCATCGCTTGGCCAGCGGCCCCAACACCCGCAGCTCCAAACGGCCGCGCGTGCTGGTGCTGGTTCCGACGCGCGAACTCGCCATCCAGGTCGAGGTGAGCGTCAGTACTTACGGCAAGCACCTGCCGATCAATTCGCTGGCGGTGTTCGGTGGCGTCGGCATCAACCCGCAGATCGCCAGCCTGCGCCGCGGCGTCGATATCCTGGTCGCGACGCCGGGCCGGCTGCTCGATCACGTTCAGCAACGCACCGTCGACCTCGGCGCCATCGAGATTCTGGTCCTCGACGAAGCCGACCGCATGCTCGACATGGGCTTCATCCGCGATATCCGCAAGATCATTGCCTTGCTGCCGAAACAGCGCCAGAACCTGATGTTCTCCGCCACCTTTTCGCCGGACATCCGCGAACTCGCCGCCGGCCTGCTGCACCAGCCGGTATCGGTCGACGTCGCACCACGCAACACCGCCGCCGAGACGGTGACCCAGCGCGTCATCGAAACCAACCGTGAGCAGAAGAAAGACCTGCTGCTGCACCTGTTCGAGACGCGCAGCCTCAATCAAGTGCTGATTTTTACCCGCACCAAGCACGGCGCCGACGCGCTTGCTCGCCACCTGGAAAAGGCCGGCATCAAGTCGGCGGCGTTGCACGGCAACAAGTCGCAGGGTGCCCGCACGCGCGCGCTGAGCGAATTCAAGGACGGCAAGCTGGTGGCGCTGGTGGCGACCGACATCGCCGCGCGCGGCATCGATATCGATTCGCTGCCCCACGTCATCAACTACGAGATTCCCAATATCGCCGAAGACTACGTGCACCGCATCGGCCGTACCGGCCGCGCCGGCCTCGAAGGCGAGGCGCTCTCACTGGTCAGCCACGACGAGCGCGCCTTCATGCGCGACATCGAGAAGCTGATCAAGCGCAATCTCGAGCGCGTTGTCATCCCCGGTTTCGAGCCGTCCGCCCACGCTGCGCCGCGCCCGCCGGAGCCGCCGCGCGGCCCGCGCAGGCCGCAACAGCCGGGCAAGACCCCGAACCGGAATTCACCCCAAAAACCGGGTGGACCGCAGCTGCATCGCAGCGGCGGCCGGCACCGCTAGACGAGTCTTTCTGGTAAATCTGGGGTGATGCTCGTTTGAGAACTGGCCGAGTTCGGCCACAACCCGCCGGTCGAGGTAGTCTCCAATTTGAACGGCAAAGGCGTTCCTGACGTGGCTGAATGTCCGGAATTCGGCAAGCGTCTAGTCGCCCTGCACGGCAGCAATCGCTGCCTTGGCCTTGAACTTCGGCGAGTGATTCCGCCGCTTCCTTCCCGTCATGCTCTTGCTCCTCATTCAAGCCGCTATGCGGCTTTCGGTTGAGCAAGGCTATCAATTATCCAACTGTCCGAATTTCCGGGACCCGCTTTGAACTAGAACACAAGTCGTCAGTCTTACTTGATCGCGAATGACCTAATTTCGGTTTACCCCATCGCAAATTGCAAGGAGTCCAGATGCCTAATCGTCGAGTCAGTGAAGTTATCGGTCAGCGAGCCTTCGCAGCCGTTGGTGCAGCCACAACCGTACGTGAAGCTGCAATTGTTATGAAGGAATGGCATTCATCAGCCGTTCTTGTCATTGAGGACCACACATTGGTCGGAATTTGCACCGAGCGGGATATCGTATTTCGGGCGATCGCAGCGGGGTGTATTCCAGAAACGACACGCGTTGATATCATCATGACAAAGGAAGTACAGACCATACATCGCGACAAGCCATTTGGACATGCGCTTCATCTCATGTACGAAGGGGGCTTCAGACATATTCCGGTAGTGGACAACACCGGTTACCCAATAGGTCTGTTGGCGGCACACGACGCACTCGACTTGGACGGCTTGCAGATGGAGCAGGAGTTGGTTCGTCGTGAGGAAATTACAGTCATTCTCTAGGAACAAAAGATCGGGGGAAAATTTACGCATTTATGCCCCTTTGTCTTGGCAATCAACAGGATGGAACTTTACATGAACGCCAATCTTCACTCGATGAGCAGTCTGTTCGCTCAACTTGGATTGCCTTCAGAACCAACCGCCATAGAAGATTTCATTGCCACTCACCGCCCCTTGGGTGATGGCATCGCGCTTTACCGCGCACCTTTCTGGTCTGTCTCGCAAAGAACTTTCCTCAAAGAAGAGATCATTGAAGATGCAGACTGGGCTGGAGTAATCGATGAACTAAATGGTCGCTTGAGCTGAATTCAGCAAACTCTCCCCTCAAGCGCTTGGATTCAACCGGTCGATGCAACAGATTGGCTGAATCCAAGGCACAACTGAGACAGCCAAGCCATAATCTTTCAAATATCAGCCAGCCTCGCGAATCAATGCCAGCAATTCCTCGCCGTAATGCTCGATCTTGGCACTGCCCATGCCGGTGATGCCGGACAGCATGCCGTGGCTGACCGGGCGCGCCTCGGCGAGTTCGCGCAGGGTCTTGTCGTGCAGGATGACGTAGGCGGGAACGGCCTGTTCGCGGGCGGTGTCGGCGCGCCAGCGGCGTAGTAACTGAAACAGTGCTTCGTCGGCTGACGACAGGTCGCTGTGGACGACGGCGCTGCTGCTTTTCGAAGATGACGTACCCTTGCGTTTGGCCGGGCGGCGCAACTGTACGCTGCGTTGCCCCTTGAGCACTTCGCGCGCGGCGTCGGTCAGTTGCAATGCGCCGTGTTCCGCCATGTCGACGTGGACCAACCCAGCCGCCGCGAGTTGGCGGAAGACGCTTTTCCAGGCGTGGTCGTCGAGGTCGCTGCCGACGCCAAAGGTTGGCAGCTGGTCGTGGTGCCATTGCTTGACCTTGTCGCTCGCCTTGCCGCGCAGGATATCGGTCAGGTGGGCGACGCCGAAGCGCATGCCGGTGCGGAAGATGGCCGACAGCGCCTTTTGCGCGGCCAGGGTGCCATCCCACAATTCGGGCGGCTCGCTGCAGACGTCGCAGTTGCCGCAGGGCTGGCGCGCTTCGCCAAAATAATTGAGCAGTACCTGCCGCCGGCAGCGCGGCGCTTCGCAGTAGGCGAGCAGCGCGGTCAGGCGCTGCGATTCGAGGATCTTCTGGCCTTCGCCGGCGCCCGACTCGGCGATGCGCGCGTGTTGCAGGGCGACATCCTGCATGCCGTAGGCCATCCAGGCTTCGGATGGCTCGCCGTCGCGGCCGGCGCGGCCGGTTTCCTGGTAGTAGGCCTCGATACTTTTGGGCAGGTCGAGGTGGGCGACGAAACGGACGTCGGGTTTGTCGATGCCCATGCCAAAGGCGATCGTGGCGCACATGATCAGGCCTTCTTCGCGCAGGAAGCGGCGCTGGTTGGCGGCGCGCTCGGGGGCGGGCAGGCCGGCGTGGTAGGGCAGGGCCGGGTAGCCTTGTGCGGATAACCAGGCGGCGGTTTCCTCGACCTTCTTGCGCGACAGGCAGTAGACGATGCCGGCCTGGCCCTTGCGCCCGGTCAGGAAACCGAGCAACTGCTTCCTGGCGTTGTCCTTTTCGACGACGGTATAGCGGATGTTCGGGCGGTCGAAGCTGGAGAGGAAGACGCGGGCTTCACTGAGGCCGAGGCGCTGCAGGATTTCGCTGCGCGTCGCCTGGTCGGCGGTGGCGGTCAGGGCGATGCGCGGCACGGCCGGATAACGTTCATGTAAGGCCGAGAGTTGCAGGTATTCGGGGCGGAAATCGTGGCCCCATTGCGAGACGCAGTGGGCTTCGTCGATGGCGAACAGGGCCAGTTTGCCGGCTTCGCTCAGCGCGTCGAGCATGGCCAGCGTGCGGTCGAGCAGCAGGCGTTCGGGGGCAATGTAGACGAGGTCTAGCGTGCCATTGAAGATGGCTTGTTCGACGGCCTGCGCTTCCTGCCGGTCGAGCGTCGAGTTGAGGACGGCGGCCTTGACGCCGAGTTGGGTCAGCGCGTCGACCTGATCCTGCATCAGCGCGATCAGCGGTGAGACGACGACGGCGCAGCCGG
>DATIUN010000379.1:0-1643 GCA_035466795.1 Azonexus sp.
CGCCCCGGAACACACCGAGGAAGGCCCGCTGTCGAAGATGATGAAGCCGGGCATGGGCGCCTACGACCGCTTCAAGCAGTTGTTCGACCGCTTCTCGCGCGAGGCCGGCAAGGAGCAGTACCTGATCCCGTACTTCATCGCCGCCCACCCCGGCACCACCGACGAGGACATGCTCCACCTGGCGCTGTGGCTGAAGAAGAACAACTTCCGCCTCGACCAGGTGCAGACCTTCCTGCCGACGCCGATGGCGCTGGCGACGACCATGTACCACACCGAGAAGAATCCGCTGAAGAAGTTGCAGCGGCAGGGCGGGGAGATCGTCGGTGCGGTGCGCAACGGTCGCCAGCGCAAGCTGCACAAGGCCTTCCTGCGCTACCACGACCCGGCCAACTGGCCGCTGCTGCGCGAGGCGCTGAAGGAAATGGGCCGGGCCGACCTGATCGGCAACGGCAAGAAGCAACTGATTCCCGCCTGGCAACCGGCTGGCACTGGCGGTCAACCGCCTAAAACAGGCCAAATCCAGAAACCGATCGCCAGTCCGCGCAGCAACCAGGGCTCGCCGCGCCCGCCCGGCAAGCCGACGGCACCGCGCCGGGGCACGCTGGCACGCAAGGCTTAATAACCTCTATCCAACTTACCGCTCATGGAAAAAACCACCACCTACGAAAAGATCGGCGGCGATGCCGTCGTCCGCAAGCTCTGCAACCGCTTTTACGAACTGATGGATACCGTCCCGCAGTTTTCCGGGTTGCGCGCCATGCACCCGGCGGATCTCTCAGGCTCGCGCGACAAGCTTTACATGTTTCTTTCCGGCTGGCTGGGCGGCCCCGACCTGTTCGTCGAGAAGTTCGGCCATCCGCGCCTGCGCGCCCGTCACTCGCCGTTCGAGATCGGCACCAATGAGCGCGACCAGTGGGTCGCCTGCATGGTTCTGGCAATGGAAGACGTCGGCATCGAGGAGGGGATTCGCGCGAAGTTGCTGGAGAACTTCTTCAAGACCGCCGATTTCATGCGCAACAAGCACGGATAGGCACTGGGCCAGGCAGGTAAAGGCGACCGGAATAATTCAAGCCGGTGTTTTGCCGTTCGGGCGCACCCCAAGGGTACTTCCTGCGGGGCGCATCTGGTCGGGACGCAGCGCGGGCGTGAAATAGACATCGGCATCGTCCAGATCGACCGAAGCGCCCGCCTTGTCGACCAGAGGTTGTTCATTGTCCTTCCAGCCACGAATGCCGATCTTGAGGGAAACCACGTTACTGTAGCCGAGCACCTGCATCGAGTGCGCCGCCAGGATGCTGCGGTATCCCGACCGGCAAACCACGATGATCTCGCGCTCGCGGGCCTCGACGAGTTCGGGGACGGTCTCCTCGTAGTCCCATTCGCAGGCTGATTCGAGGATGCCGCGCGGGACGTTGATCGACCCCTCGATGCGCATGGCGTCGAACTCGTAAGGTTCGCGGACATCGACAATCAGCAGGTCCGGGTTGGCCGCGACGCGTGCAGCCATGTCCCAGGGCATGATCTCGCGCACGTCGGTAAGGCAATCCTTGATCAGTTCGAGAAAATTTCTCACAGACTTCCCGAGCAGAATCGCGACTTCAACGAAGCCACCGGGTCACATCCTGAAAGCACCAGATCGGCCG
>DATIUN010000380.1:0-10025 GCA_035466795.1 Azonexus sp.
ATTCTGCACGGCGGCGGCATCCGCCGGCTTGAGGCAAATCAGGGAAACGCCGATCTGCCGGTCAGGCGCGATTGGCGGCGCGCATCAGCAAGCCGCGTAGCGCGATCGTCACGCTGGCGCCGAGTCCGACCCGCTGCGCCAGCGCCGGTACCAGAATCAGCGATGCCAAGGCCAGACCGGTGCCGATCAGCAGCGCCGGGAATTCTTCACTTTCTTCCTGCTGAACCTGCAAATTGTTGTTCATGGCGCCTCCTCCGTTTGTCCGTGCCCAGCTTACTCAAGGCGGGTCACGCAGCGGTTTGATTTTAGACAAGAAAATGGCCGACGCTATTGCGACAAATTGTCGCAGCCGGGCGCAGGGCAAATGAGGGTGCGCAGATCCCAAGCCCGGCAATTTTTCCTTGGGGCTAGACAAATTGCCGCGCGGCAATTTGCCACATTCCCAACCCCGGTCATTTGGACAAGAATTCGCGCCCACTAACAAATCAAACAGAATCGGGAGAGTTTCATGGGGTATCGCATCCGTTCGCTGGCTGCCGCAATGGCAGTCACCTTCTCGTCAACGGCCATCTGGCACAGCGCCGCCGCCCAGACCACGCCAGTCCTGGGCGAGACGGTCGTCAGCGCTAGCAGGCCGCAACCGCTCCCCGATGCGAGCGTCGTCGGCAGCAGCCAGCTGGCGCCGATGCGTGCCGCGACCAGCGATACCGCCAGCCTGCTGCGCGATGTGCCGGGCATGAGCTTGTATGGCGCGGGCGGCGTTTCCAGCCTGCCGTCGATTCATGGCCTGGCCGATGACCGGTTGCGGATCACGGTCGACGGCATGGATCTGATCGCTTCCTGTCCCAATCACATGAATCCGCCGTTGTCCTACCTCGATCCGACCAATGTCGCCAGCTTGAGGGTCTATTCGGGCATTTCGCCGGTCAGCCTGGGCGGCGACAGCATCGGCGGGACGATCATCGCCCAGTCGCGCGCCCCCGAATTTGCCGCGCCCGGCCAGGATTTGCTGACCAAGGGTGAAATCGGTGCCTTCTACCGCAGCAATGGCGATGCCTTCGGCGGCAATGTTTCGGCAACCCTGGCGACGGAGAGCTTCAGCGCCAACTACGCCGGCGCCTACGCGCAAGCGGACAACTACAAGGCGGCCGGCAACTTCAAGACGACGACGGCCACCGGCCGGATTGGCCACACGCTGCCGCTGGACGAGGTCGGCTCGTCTGCCTACAAGACCATCAACCAGAAGCTGGGCTTCGCCTTCAAGGGCGGCGACCATCTCGTCGAGGCCAGCTTTGGCTTCCAGAACATTCCTGAACAACTTTATCCGAACCAGCGCATGGACATGCTGGACAACGACCAGCAGACCTTCAACCTGCGCTATCTCGGAAAATACGGCTGGGGCTTGTTCGAGGCGCGCGCGTATTACGAGAAGGTCGATCATTTCATGGACTTCGGCCCCGACAAGCGTTACTGGTACGGCCCTGGTGCGCCGCCGGCCGGGTCTGGGGGTGACACCGCAGTCAACGGCTTTCCATGTTCTCCGATTTCCGGAACCCGCATGGTGAACGGCGCGATGGTCGGATGCGCAGCCGGCATGCCGATGTATTCCAAGAGCACGAACACCGGGGTCACGGCCAAGGCGGATATCGATCTTACCGACAAGGATCTGCTGCGCGTAGGTGGCATCTTTCAGACCTACAAGCTCGACGACTGGTGGCCGCCGTCCGGCGCCGGGATGTGGCCTGGCACCTTCGATAACATCAACGACGGCCAGCGCGACCGCGCGGGGCTGTTCGGCGAGTGGGAATCCCGCTTCAATGCACAATGGAATAGCCTGCTCGGCGTGCGCTATGAAAGGGTCAAGACGGATGCCGGCGACGTGCGGGGCTACAGCACGGCGCTCAATGCCATGGGCAATCAGTTTGTCGATGCCGCCGCCTTCAACGCGGCGGATCGTCAACGCACTGACAACAACTGGGATTTGACCGCGCTCGCCCGTTACACGCCGAATGCCAACGGCGACATCGAGTTCGGCTTGGCGCGCAAGGTACGCTCACCGAATCTCTACCAGCGCTACACCTGGTCCACCTGGTCGATGGCGGCGGTCATGAACAACATGGTCGGCGACGGCAACGGTTACATCGGCAATATCGATCTGAAACCGGAAACGGCGTATACCGTCGCCGCTACCTTCGACTGGCATGCCGCGGACCGCAGTTGGGAACTCAAGGCGACACCCTACTACACGCGGGTCAACGATTACATCGACGCCATTCGCTGCCAGGTCGGGGCCTCATGCACGCTGGTCAACCAGACGACGACCAACAAGTTCGTCGTGCTGCAATACGCCAACCAGGAGGCGGCGCTCTATGGCCTCGATCTCTCGGGACGCATGCCGCTGGCCAAGACCGGTATCGGGGATTTCGGGTTCACCGGACTGCTCAATTACACCCACGGCGAGAACCTCGATACCAATGACGGCCTTTACAACATCATGCCGCTGAATGGCAAGCTGGCAGTGACGCAGCAGATCGGCGGCTGGGATAACGCCATCGAACTGGTCCTGGTGAAGGGCAAGGATGACGTTTCCGAGGTGCGCAACGAAATCACGACGGCGGGCTATGGCCTGACCAACCTGCGCGCCAGCTATTCCTGGAAGCAGGCACGGATCGATTTCGGCGTCGAGAACCTCTTCGACAAGTTCTATTACCTGCCGCTTGGCGGCGCCTACACCGGTCAGGGGACGACCATGGCGATCAATGGCATTCCGTGGGGAATCGCTGTTCCCGGCATGGGCCGTTCACTCTACGCCGGGGTCAATTTCAAGTTCTGAGGGCCGTCCTCACCATCCCGGCCCATCCAGCCCCGGCAGCCGCCGGGGTTTTTGCCGTTTCAAGCGAGGAAATGTGAAATGAGCCTGTCTTTTGGCGTCGACCGCGCCCCGAAGGAAGTACCCTTGGGGTGCGCCCGGAAGGCAACGGCCCCCCGGGCTCAAGTGCCCTTGGATTGCGACGTGACGCAAGTCCATCGGCGCGCTGCCAACCGGCAACTGGCTGCCGGCCAGGGCATTTATCAGGCGGGCAGCGCAGGCCTGGCCTGGCGGATCAGCGCCGGGGTCGTCCGGCTCGACACGGTCGGCAAGGGTGGCGAACCGGCGTTTGCCAGCCTGGCGATCAAGGGCGATATTCTCGGCTGCGAAACCCTGCTTTTCGGCGCCTATACCTTCAGTGCAAGCGCGCTGACCGAATGTCGTCTGACGCCGTGGCCAGAAGGCGCAGGCGCCCCTGCCGGGGAAGCCCTGCTCGAATCGCTCGCCATGGCCCAGCGCCGGTCGGCGGAACTCGTTGCCCTGCGCGGCGGGCAGGCGGCAGACCGCGTGCTTGGCCTGATTCACCTGCTGGCCGATGGCGCCGGCCGCGTCATCCTGCCGACCCGTCAGGACATAGCCGACATCACCGATCTTCGTTTCGAGACCATCTCGCGCATCATCAAGTCGTTCGAGCGAGAGCGTGTCCTGTCACCACTCCGCGTCGCCGGGGTGCACGCCACCCGAGCCTTCCAGATTGGTCACGTGTCTGGCTGTTGAGTCCCGCTTGTTGCTCCATGAAGTTAAAATCGGCAAATGAGCGGCGCATTGCTGGAACTTCCCCCGGAAATCCCCGAATGGCGGCGGAGCGGTCGTTTTTTTGCCATCGCGATCGCCCTGCATCTCGCGGTATTGCTTTACCCGCTTGCCCCGACGATCGGTCACCTGGAAATCCCGCCGCCAGCGGCGGTCATGGTTCGCCTGGTCGACACGGTTGCGTTGCCTGCGCCGATGCCCATACAAGCGGCGCCCGCCGTCGTTCCTAAAGCGACGCCGACCCCGGTGCGTGAACGGCGTGCGGTCGCCCCACGACCCGTTATCGCGATGCAACCCGAGCAGGCGGCGCCGGCCGCCAATTTTTCTGTTCCTGCTGTTGCGGCTAGCGCCCAAGTCCCCAGCGCCGAGTCCGCGCCGGCCATGGCCTCGCCAGCCTTCACGCCAGCCCGCTTCGAAGCTGCCTATCTGCACAATCCGCGCCCCGATTATCCGCCGCTGTCGCGCCGCCTGGGCGAAGAGGGCAAGGTGCTGCTCAGGGTTCGCGTCAGCAGGGAAGGACAGCCGGCTGCGGTCGACCTCGAAAAAAGCAGCAATTTCGCGCGCCTGGATGAAGCTGCCCGCTCGGTCGTTGTGCGCTGGCGCTTCGTACCGGCAAGGCGCGGCGATGAAGCGATAGATGCGACGGTCATCGTTCCGATCGTCTTCCGGCTGGATGGTTGAGGCCGGGATCCGGAAAACCCGCTCCGGAATTGACGATGGGGACCGAAGTCCCCACCGGCTGTCTTTGGTAACAAGGCTTCAGCAGCCCCGGCTATGCCTGCTTACGCAGCAATAGCGAAACGCTCATCGTTGGCGTTTAGAGATTTGCTTCATTAACGTCGATCGCCTGACGAGTTGCCTGCGCACCTTTGCCCGCCCTGTCGAAACCAGTGCACCCCCATCTAAAGGCACCGCGATGCCCTTAGGTGGAGGTGGCGGGAATCGAACCCGCGTCCAGAACGCCTCCAGATTGCCGGAATTACAACCATGTTTCGATTATGGGGGCGGGGGTGCCGATTTACAAGGGCCGTTTGCCTCGTCCGCGGACAAAAACCCGCCTACTGTGGTTGGTTGCCGCAAACCTCGCGAAACCGCCTGATCATGCTTTCGGGGTAGCTCTGGGTCGAGCGGACCTTCTTGCTCGTGTTGTCGAAAAGCACATCGAAGCGGGCGGGTTCGTTCCACGCGTCGCAGTAGCGCCATTCCCAGACCAGTTCGTCGCGCCGCTCAAAATAGACCGTCCATTGCGGGACTGACGGACCGAGTATGCGGAGAACCTGGTCCTGGGACATGCCTTCGCGAATCAGGGCGAAGTGCCGCATGTTGAGGACGGCTTGCCGGTTCGTCATCAACCCGTTGCTGCCGATCGTCACCATGTAGGTGTTGAAGCCCGCCGGGCCGCGCGGATAGGCCAGCAACTGGCTGCCGTCCGGCTCCTGCCAGCGCATGGCGGGCTCTCCCATGAGTTGGGTCACGTCATCGAGGCTGCTGACGCCCGGCTTGAGTCCGCGCCCGTCGTAGGAGGCGCAACCGGCGATCAAGAGGGCAATAATCAGCGTGGCTATCGTTTTCATGGGAATTCCCTCAGTCAATAACAGGAGGCCGCCGGTCTGCGCCCGACACGTTGGTCGCTTTCGTTGCCAGGCTTACTTCGACAAGCCACGGCTCCAGGCGCTGGCCGACCAGCAGCATCGCGCTGAAGCCATCGCCGCTGCCGGGTTCGCCTTGAGCGCGCAGCGATTCAAGCGGTTCGCGCAACGCGTGGGGTACGTGAATCCGGCCATAGCCGACCCGGGAAACGTAGCCGGTTGCCCGGGGCAGGCTGCTTTCCCGGTTGTACAGGGAAGGTCGCACCGTCCCGCGGAGCAGCAGGAAGCGACTGCGGTCGGGATATTTCTCGCGCAACAGGCGGGCATCGAGTCCGGCGTCGATGACGAACAGCCGGCTGTTCGAGTTTTCCTCGCGCGCCAGTTCGTTGCTGGCCGCCTTGGCGCGCTCGGCAAACTGCTTGCTGCCCGGGTTGACCGCTGCCGCTGCGGCATGGCGCTCGGCATTCTCCCGCGCCTTTTCGAGCGCGCGCTGCCAGGTCGGCCCGGCCAGTTCCATGACCAGAATGACTTCGCGTGGCAACTGGCGGCTGTAACCCTGACGCTCGCCAGCGGCCTGCGCGGCGTCGAACGGGAATCCCAAGGCTGCCATTTTGGGTGCATCGAGCCATTCGGGCGTGCCACCATTGAGCGTGTAGCCGCTGGCGAGTTCGCCAGCTTCGCGTCCGGCAACGCGCCAGTTCAGGTTGAGCGCGAGCCCGCTGTTCTCGGTCAGGCGCAGGCTGCGCCAGGGCAGGCCGAGTTCCCGTTGGCTGAGGGTCAGCGCGCTTTCGGGGGTGGCCGAGCGGTTCCACCAGACGCCGCCCAGCGCGATGGCGTTGGTCAGCAGGATCAGCACTATGCCCAGACCCAGCGTGCGGCCGCGTGACCAGCTTGTCATGGCCTTCCCTCCCCGGCCGGTGCGTGGAATGTCTGGCGCAGCCGCTTGAGGATGAGCAGGATCAGCACCGCGGTCAGGCCGACCACCAGGAAGAACAGGTACTTGGGCATGATCGCCCACCACCACTGGTAGAACTTGGTGTAGAGGAAAATGACGAAGAAGACGATCCCGGTGTTGACCGTTTCCGGCCAGCCGTGCCGCGCGCCGAGCCAGATGACCAGAGTACTGACAATGAAGCCGGCGAGCTGGTAACCGCCCTCGATCAGGTCAGGGTCGAGATCGAGGTAGCTGCCGTGGGCCCAGTGGCTGAGGATCAGCATCGGGATGAAAAGGCAGAGCAGGCCGAAGACCCGGTACATCGGCGCGAAGCCGGGGAAGCGACGATGCGCGACCAGCAGCGGAAAGACAAAAAGCAGCGCGGCGACCGGGAAGAAGTTCTCCGCCCGTTCGCCGGCATGCAGCCAGTAGACGCCATGCCAGGTGCCGACGCGCGCCTGGACCCAGGCGATGACGCAGCAGATGCCGGCCGCCAGCAGCAGGCGCAGGTCGCAGGTGTAGGCGAGCAGGAAGGCCATCGCCGCCCACGGCAGCAGGGCTTTGTCCGAGGGCGTGATGTTGAAGATCTGGCCGAGCATCGTGATGTTCAGCACGAAGCAGGCAAAGGCGACCAGCGCGGCCAGCTTGGTGAAATAACCGGTGGCGTCGCGCCGCTGCAGCCAGATCGTCAGGCTGAAGCTGGCGAGCGCGCTGGCAATCAGGATGCCGACCTGCGCCGGTTCGGCGAAATGGCCCCAGAACTGGTAGAAAAGGAAGAAGGCACTGGCCGCCAGCGCCAGCGCACCGAAGAAGGAGGCGACGCGCATGCCGAGCGACAACTGCTTGGCGCGGCTGTCGCGGTCGACGTCGAAAAGGGTGGCAAATTCGGCGAGCAGGTGGTTGTGATGTTTGTCGACTGTCGCCTGCTGCGCCGCATCGAGCCGCAGCACGCCCTCGTCGGCGAGGCGCGCGAGTTCATTCCGGAAAGTGTGAATGTCGTCGACGCGCGCCTGTGCCTCGGCACGCGACGGTACCGGCCTTTCAGGCATCGCGTTCGGCGCTAAGAAGGCGCTCGCAGTAACGGGCGATCAGGTCCACTTCGAGATTGACGCGGCTGCCGGTTTTCAGGTGTTTAAGCGTGGTGTTTTCAAGGGTATGCGGAATAAGGTTGATGGTGAAGATTTCGCCGGCGACTTCGTTGGTGGTCAGGCTGACGCCGTTGATGGTGATCGACCCCTTGCGGGCGATGAAGAATGCCAGCTCCTCGGGGGCCTGGATTTCCAGCAGGCGGTTGTCGCCGACCGGGTCGAAGCGCAGTACCTCGCCAACCCCATCGACGTGCCCGGAGACGAGATGGCCGCCGAGACGATCCATCAGGCGCAGCGCCTTTTCCATGTTGATTTCACCCGGCGCATCGAGACCCACGGTACAGGCGAGCGTCTCCGGCGAAACATCGACCATGAAATGATTGCCTTCCTTGGCGACGACGGTCAGGCAGACGCCGTTGCAGGCGATCGAGTCGCCCAGTGTAACGTCGTCGAGGCCGAGGTTGGCGGCGTCGATGTTGAGGCGAAAACCGGCTTCGCGCGTGGTGAGGTGGGTGATGTGGCCGACTGCGGCAATGATTCCGGAGAACATGGGGGGCACCGTTGATTCAAAAATCGAACTTTATCACGCTCCCTTGACCGCGCGGCTTGCGCGGAAGGCAGGTTGGTAATAGGGTTTTGACCTTTGAGCAACCGATATACCCGAGGGAGACATAAATGAAGAAAACCATACTTGCCGCGCTGCTTTCCGCCGTTGCCGCGACGGCGCTGGCCGACATCAACGTCGGCATCACGCTTTCCGCGACCGGCCCGGCCGCATCGCTCGGCATTCCCGAGAAGAACACCATCGACCTGCTGCCCAAGACGATCGCCGGGCAGAAGGTCAATTACTTCGTCCTCGACGATGCAACCGATACGACGACCGCGGTCAAGAACACCCGCAAGCTGATCAGCGAGAACAAGGTCGATGTCGTGATCGGTTCGACCACGACGCCGAATTCGCTGGCGATGATCGACGTGGCCGCCGAAGGCGAAACGCCGATGATCGCCATGGCCGCCGGGTCGCGCATCGTCGATCCGGTGGACGAAAAGCGCAGATGGGTATTCAAGACGCCGCAGAACGACGCCCAGATGTCAACCGCCATCGTCGAGCACATGACCAACAACAATGTGAAAACCGTCGCCTACATCGGCTTCTCCGATGCCTATGGCGAAGGCTGGTGGAACGAATTCTCGAAGATCGCCGAGGTGCGCAAGATCAAGCTGGTGGGCAACGAGCGCTTCAATCGCGCCGATACCTCGGTGACCGGCCAGGTGCTCAAGATTCTCGCCGCCAAACCGGACGCCGTGCTGATCGGCGGCGCCGGGACGCCAGCCGCGCTGCCGCAGAAATCGCTGAAGGAAAAGGGTTACAAGGGCGTCATCTACCAGACCCACGGCGTCGCCAATGCCGACTTTCTGCGCGTCTGCGGCAAGGATTGCGAGGGCACCGTGCTGCCCGCCGGCCCGGTCCTCGTCGCCGACCAGTTGCCGGCCGACCATCCGGCCAAGAAGTCGGCGATGGAATACGTGACCAAGTACGAAGCCGCTCAGGGCAAGGGCACGGTGTCCACTTTCGGCGCCCACGCCTGGGATGCCGGACTGTTGCTGGCGGCCGCCGCGCCGGTGGCGCTGAAGAAGGCGCAGCCGGGCACCAAGGAATTCCGTGCCGCGCTGCGTGACGCGCTGGAGGGCACCAAGAACCTGCCGGCCGCGCATGGCGTCTTCAACATGAGCGCGGCCGACCACCTCGGCCTCGATCAGCGCGCGCGGGTCATGGTCAAGGTTGACGGCGGCACCTGGAAACTCGTCAAGTAAGCGCCCGCTTGCGCTGTCGAATCCGATTCACCTCGCCACAATGATCGTGTTGCCCCTTGAGGGGTGGCTTCGATCAGCGGCGGCGGGGTGCTCCGACAGCGTTGCGCGCTGCTGATTCCGGCAATTTATGGATCTGCAAATCTTCCTTCTCCTCGGTCAGGATGGCGTCACCAGCGGCGCCATCTATGCGCTGCTGGCGCTGGCCCTGGTTCTGGTCTTCGCCGTCACCCGCGTCATTTTCATCCCGCAGGGCGAGTTCGTCGCCTACGGGGCGCTGACCCTTGCTTCGCTGCAGGCCAACAAGGTGCCGGGCACGGTCTGGCTGCTGCTCGCGCTCGGCACGACGGTGGCGCTGATCGATGGGGTCAGGCTGCTGCGCGAGGGGCGTTTCCGCAAGCTGCCGCCCTTGCTGATCTTCAATATCGGCATGCCGCTGGCCGGCGCCGGCGCCCTGTTCGTCGTGCCGCCGGCCCAGTTGCCGCTGTGGGCGCAGGTCATCGTGGCGATGTTGCTGGTGGTGCCGATGGGTCCGATGATCTATCGCATCGCCTTCCAGCCGCTGGCCAGCGCCTCGGTCCTGGTCCTGCTGATCGTTTCGGTCGCCGTCCATCTGGCGTTGATCGGCCTCGGCCTCCTCTTCTTCGGCGCCGAGGGCTCGCGCACGCCGGCCTTCACCGACATCAGCTTCGAACTGGCCGGCGCGCCGCTGCAGGGCCAGACCGTTCTCATCGTCGTCGCCTCGGCGCTGCTGATCATCGGCCTCTATTTCTTCTTCGAGCGCACTATCTACGGCAAGGCGCTGCGGGCGACCGCGATGAACCGCACCGGGGCGCGCCTGATGGGCATTCCGCCGGCGCTCGCCGGCAAGCTATGCTTTACGCTGGCGGCGGCGATCGGCGTCTTTTCGGGCATCCTGATCGCGCCGATCACCACGCTCTACTACGATTCCGGCTTCCTGATCGGCCTCAAGGGCTTCG
>DATIUN010000381.1:0-5200 GCA_035466795.1 Azonexus sp.
CCGTCCAGATTTTGATGCGCTGGTCGCCGCCCTGCACGCAACCAAAACCGAACACTACGTCCGGCTCGTCGCCAGCGGCCAGCTCCCGCTTCGCCCAGGCGTGGCCCGACTGATCAATGAAGCACGGGCTGCCGGCCTGCGCCTGGCGATCGCCACGACGACCACGCCGGAAAATGTCGAGGCGCTGCTGCGTGCCACCATGGCACCCGACGCCATGAATTGGTTCGAGGTGATCGGCGCCGGCGACGTGGTCCCCGCCAAGAAACCTGCTCCCGACATCTACCACTGGGTACTCGAGCGACTTGAACTGGCGCCCGACGTCTGCCTGGCACTCGAGGATTCCGAAAACGGCCTTGCTGCCAGCCTGGGCGCCGGCATCCCGACACTGATCACGGAAAACGCATATACCCGCGGCCAGAACTTCGGCGGCGCCCTGGCAGTACTGCCCGATCTCGGCGAGGTCGATCTGACCGGGATCAGGAAATACATAAGCAATCAATTACCAGTCAAATAACATTTTGTGACTATTATTTACTTATTCGCTGCTCTAACATTCAGATCAGCGCAACAGAAGTAATCGACAACCACTGAAGGAGAACGGAACATGGATCAATCGAATCGCTACGCCGACCTGAGCCTCAAGGAAGAAGACCTGATCAAGGGAGGCAGGCACCTACTCGTCGCTTACAAGATGAAGCCGAAACCTGGATTTGGCAGCTACCTGTCTTGCGCCGCCCACTTCGCCGCCGAATCCTCGACCGGCACCAACGTCGAAGTCTCCACCACAGATGATTTCACGCGTGGCGTGGATGCCTTGGTTTATTACATCGACGAAGCAACCGAAGACATGCGGATCGCCTATCCGATGGACCTCTTCGATCGCAATATTACCGACGGCCGCCTGATGATGGTTTCGCTTCTGACGCTGATCATCGGGAACAACCAAGGCATGGGTGACATCGAGCACGCCAAAATCCATGACTTCTACGTACCGGAGCGCATGATCCAGTTGTTCGATGGCCCGTCCAAGGACATTTCCGACATGTGGCGCATCCTTGGTCGTCCGATCAAGGATGGTGGCTACATCGCCGGCACCATTATCAAGCCTAAGCTAGGTCTGCGCCCTGAGCCGTTCGCGGCCGCCGCTTACCAATTCTGGCTGGGTGGCGACTTCATCAAAAACGACGAACCCCAAGGCAACCAGGTGTTCTGCCCGGCCAAGAAGGTCTACCCGCTGGTCTATGACGCGATGAAGCGCGCTCAGGACGAAACCGGCCAAGCCAAGCTGTTCTCCGCCAACATCACCGCCGACGACCACTATGAGATGTGCGCCCGCGCCGATTTCATCTTGGAAACGTTCGGACCGGATGCTGACAAGGTCGCTTTCCTCGTCGACGGTTTCGTCGGCGGCCCCGGCATGATCACCACCGCCCGTCGCCAGTACCCCAACCAGTACCTGCACTACCACCGCGCCGGCCATGGCATGATTACCTCGCCGTCGGCCAAACGTGGCTACACTGCTTTCGTGCTGTCCAAGATTTCCCGTCTGCAAGGTGCTTCCGGCATCCACGTCGGTACCATGGGTTACGGCAAGATGGAAGGCGAGAACAGCGACAAGAATATCGCTTACATGATCGAACGTGACGAGTGCCAAGGCCCGGTTTACTACCAGAAGTGGTACGGCATGAAGCCGACCACGCCCATCATCTCCGGCGGCATGAACGCCCTGCGCCTGCCTGGCTTCTTCGAGAACCTCGGCCACGGCAACGTGATCAACACCTCCGGTGGCGGCTCCTACGGCCACATCGACAGCCCGGCAGCCGGCGCGATTTCCCTGCGTCAGTCTTACGAGTGCTGGAAATCCGGTGCTGACCCGATCGAGTATGCCAAAGAGCACAAGGAATTTGCCCGCGCCTTTGAGTCCTTCCCGGGCGATGCTGACAAGCTCTTCCCGGGCTGGCGTGAAAAACTCGGTGTCCACAAGTAAGTCGGACTCTGACAAGATAGACCCCGCCAAGGCGGGGTTTTTTCGGCCCTCAATCCTGACTAATTTAATCGGATAAAGCCATGACCATCGACAAAGACCAATACAAAGTACGCCAGGAGCCTTTCTACCGGGCCCAGGGCAATGAAGTAACGCTTTACGAGGCGGCTTACGCGGCGCGCCTGCCGGTGATGGTCAAAGGGCCGACCGGCTGTGGCAAGTCCCGCTTTGTCGAATACATGGCGTGGAAGCTCAACAAGCCGCTGATTACCGTCGCCTGCAACGAAGACATGACCGCCTCCGATCTCGTTGGCCGCTACTTGCTCGACGCCAACGGTACGCGCTGGCTCGACGGCCCGCTGACGACTGCTGCGCGCATCGGCGCCATTTGCTACCTCGACGAAATTGTCGAGGCGCGCCAGGACACTACCGTCGTCATCCACCCGCTCACCGATCACCGCCGCACCTTACCGCTGGATAAAAAGGGCGAACTGATCGAAGCGCATCCCGATTTTCAGCTGGTGATTTCCTACAACCCTGGCTACCAGTCGCTGATGAAAGACCTCAAGCAGTCGACCAAGCAACGCTTTACCGCCTTTGATTTTGATTACCCCGAAGCTGCGCTGGAAAGCGAAATCATTGCCAAGGAAACCGGGATTGATCCAGCCATCGCCGCCAGGCTCGTAAAAATTGCCCAAGCCGCCCGCAACCTCAAAGGGCACGGCCTTGACGAGGGCATCTCGACCCGCCTGACCGTTTACGCAGCCACCTTGATCCTCCGCGGCGTTGCGCCGCAGGATGCCTGCCGCATGGCAATGGTGCGCCCGATTACTGACGATGTGGATATCCGCAGCACCCTCGATCACGCTATCGACACGGTTTTCGAAGCCCTGCCGGCCTAAGAAAACGCTAGCCGGCCATGGCCACAGCAAACAACCCCGCCGCCGATCCGCGCCACCGCGAATTTGCTCATCCGCAGGTGCAAAGCGCGTGGGCGACCCTTGATTGTGGCTTTGCGCAGGTCGCCGATGTCTTTGAAGAATGCGTCTACGAAGCGTTGACGCGCTTCAACAAAAAGCAACTCGACGCCTACATTGAAGCAGCGCGCGTGATTGGCAAACTGGGGCGCGGGGCCGAACCGCTGCTGGCTTTCCTCGAGGAATGGCCAGCGGTTGCCAGCTCAGTCAGCGGCGACCAGGAACCACTGCTACCGCAAGTCATGGGCGCCATTCGCGCCATGCAGAAATCGCCCAACAGCGGTGCCATTACGCCCTTCCTGCAAACCCTGGCGGCTGTTGCAAGGCGCCTGAAATCCGCCGAGCAACTTGAGATTTACATCGAAATTGCCTTGAATCTGATGGTTCGCACCTCGGTCTCGATTCACGGCCATCACACCACCTTTCCCAGCCCGGGCCTGCCGTTTTTCTTCGAGCAGGCCCCCCGCCTACTCGGCCTTTTGTCGACGGTCGGCCTCAAAAATTGGGCCGATTACGGCATCCGCAACTACGCTCATCACCCCGAACGGCAAGAAGAGTTTTTCCGTATTGACTCGGCTGACAGCCGTGCCGTCTTGCAACGCGAACGGCACGGCACGCTGTTCCACGACGTCGAACGCTCACTCGACCTGTATCTGCGTGCGTTATGGCAGGACAGCGAGCAGCTGGTGCCTTATTCGACCCTGTTCGACACCGGGCGCCTGGCGATGCCTTATTTCGATCACTTCGGCATGCGCATCCCTGACGTCATGGATGATGATCGCGGCATCAGCGGCCTTGACCGCTATCGCGCCGTGCTCGCCCACATGGTCGGTCACCGGCGCTGGAGCACGCAGCAGGTGGCTGACAACTGGAGTCCCTTCCAGCGCATGGCGGTAGAGTTTTTCGAGGACGCCCGTATCGAAACCCTGTTGTGCCGCGAATTCCCTGGCTTGCGTCGAATATTTTTGTCCTTGCATCCCGCGCCACTTGAAGATGCCTGCGACCCGGAGACGACTTCCTGCCTGCGCCATCGACTTACCGTTTTGTCACGCGCCCTGCTCGACCCCGCTCACCCCTACAGCGACCCGACGCTGAAAATCTTCGTCGGCCGCTTCAACGCGCTATTGGCAGAAGGCGAATCAACAACCAGTGATATCGCCACGCTTGCCCTCTCCTATGTCGCCAAAACCCGTCGCCAAAGCGACCAGTTGGCAAAGGTGCATTTCGAAAACACGGTCATCGACTATCGCGATGACAACCGGCATCTCTGGCGCTTTATTGAAGAAGACGATGAAGGTGAATTCGTCAGCGAAGAACACAACGCCAAGCGCAACGAAGAAATTGTTAGCCTGCCGCCACGCCACTATCCGGAATGGGATTTCCAGAGCCAGACCTATCGTCCTGACTGGGCCAGCCTTTATGAAGCGCTGCATGCATCTGGCAAGGCGAGCGACATCGACAAGCTGCTGCAAAAGCATGCCGCACTGGCCAAACAACTTAAGCGCCTACTCGAAATGCTTAAACCGCAGGACAAGGTGCGCATCCGCTATCAGGAGGAAGGCAGCGAGCTT
The DNA here is from genome assembly GCA_035466795.1 of Azonexus sp. GTDB lineage: Bacteria > Pseudomonadota > Gammaproteobacteria > Burkholderiales > Rhodocyclaceae > Azonexus. The sequence goes on from DATIUN010000381.1 coordinate 4,533, forward strand.
GATCTGGATATCGCGCTGCGCTCGCTTATTGACTTCAAGAGCGGCAACACGCCTGACACACGGATCAACATGAGCCATCGCACCGATGGGCGCGATATCACCGTGCTGCTGCTGATCGACCTCTCGCAATCGCTCAACGAAACGCTGCCCGGCAGCGGCCAAAGCATTCTGGAGACGGCACGCGAAGCAGTTGCCCTGCTTGGCTGGGCAATCGACCAGCTGGGTGACGCCTGCGCGATTGCCGGCTTCCACTCGAACACCCGGCACGACGTGCGTTATCACCACATCAAGGGCTTTTCCGAAGGCTGGGATGACACAGTGAAAGCCCGCCTGGCAGCAGTTGAGGCCGGCTGGTCAACGCGCATGGGCGCCGCCATCCGCCATGCCGGGAATCTGCTCGGGGCGCGCAAGACCGAGAAGCGGATACTGCTGATTCTGACCGATGGCGAACCGGCGGACATCGACGAAGCCAACCCCAGGCACCTGATCGCCGATACAAAAAAAGCCGTCGAAGAGCTGTCGACCGCAGGCATCACCACCTTCTGCATGAGCCTCGACCCCAAGGCCGATGAATACGTTGGCGACATTTTTGGCAGCCGCTGGCAGGTGCTGGACCGCATCGAGCGTCTGCCCGAGCAACTGCCCCTGCTCTATCTCAGCCTGACCCG
>DATIUN010000382.1:0-4267 GCA_035466795.1 Azonexus sp.
CGGATTGGGTGTCGTGCTCAGGCTGAAAAGATTGACGAGAACACTGGCCTGATTCTTCAGTGCCGTGAAGTTCGCAGTACTGGGTGTGCTCGTCGCCGTGGCGAGCTTTTGCTGAAATACGATGTTTTGCGCCAGTACTTCGCCGGGAAAGGGGTCGATTCCGCTGTCGACGAGCGCCGTTTGCAGGGCGGTCAGACCTGTCTGAACGGTGATCGCTTCGGCCCGCAGATTCGTCCGCTCGGTGCGGCTGATCCGTCCGTTGGCGGCGGCGCTGTCGATATCAGAGCCCAGCGTTACAAAGGAGGCCTGGGTATTGCCGGCCACCACGGCGAGCGCGCTGGAGACGGCATACAGTTTGTCATAGAACGCCCGGGCGACGGTCACTGCTTCACTGACTTCGACGAGGGCGGCCATCTGGTCGGTTGCGGTCGACGCGCTGGCGAGGGCCGATTTTGCGTTGGTCACGGCACTGGTGGTCTGCTTCAACAGGTATTCAGGACCGGCGCTCGGCTGGGTTGCCGGAAGCTGCCCGAAAAGGCTGCCGGGGGTTCCGCGGAAAGTGCTGTTCGAGAGTGGCGCCGGCCATGGGTAGGTGTGTTCAGTATTGACCGTGCTGGCTGCATGCTGTTCGAGACAGACCTTGACCTCGCTGGCGACCCGCTTCTCGACAGCCGCCATCAGTTCCTGGCGAGTGATGGCGACGACCATGTCGTTGAAGGCCGGGCCTTGCGGGCCGGAAATGTAGATGCGATCGTCGCTGTTGCCATTCTCGCCGTCGAGATAGTCGGCCGGATTGTTGGATGGCCGTGCCTGCGCCCCAAGCGGGGCACGCGGAGCGAAGATGATGGCGGCAATGTCGGCGGCACCGTCCAGCCGCAGGGTGAGGGCGCGGTCGCTGTTGATCGGCTGGGCGCTGTCGTCATCGCGGAGTTCCGGCGACAGGGCGTACCACAGACGGGTGCTGGTGTCGTCGAGAAGTTCGGGCAGATCGAGCGTGACCCAGGGTAGCCAGCCGACGTAGCTCGGGCATTGTGTCATGGTGAACATGTCGGCCTTGCCGTCGTTAGGGAAATTGCTGAGTCCGACGTTGTTGGTGATCAGATCCGGGCAGGGAAGACTGCCGGGGCGATTGGCATCGGTGACGGCGCGGGCGATCAGCGCTTCCTTGGCGCGGGCGAGGGTGGCAGCCAGCTTGGCTTCCTGCTGGATGCGGCCGCCGGCGACATTGGCGTAGCGGTAGAAAGCATAGGCGCCGGCCATTATCAGCAGAACAAGCAGCGCGACAAGCGCAATGCCCGATTGCGTTTGTCGGGTGGCTGGCGGGCGTTTCATGGTGCTGGTGGCTTGCGCTTGATGACGATCGTACCGTCGCCCAGCACGCTCTCGTGCTCACCGGTGGCCGGGTGAAAGCTGTCGCCCGGCGGGATGCCGGGGCGGGTCGCTGCCGTTTGTGGTTCGCCGTTGATCCAGCGCGTGTTGTTGCCGCTGCTGCGGCGAACTTCGCCATTGAAGGTATAGCTTGCCTCGTTGTCCAGGCTGGAGCGCTGGCTTTGCCCGAGCAGGCGTTCGCGGTCGAGGGCGCTACGCTGTTGCGGCGTCGTGAACAGGCGGCCCAGCGGCTCGCCCTGCGGCCAGGCGGGGAGTGCAGCGAGCAGCAGCAGGAGGGCCGGCAGTAGTCGTCTCATGGCTTTTGCGCTCCGGTTGCGCGGCGCAGCGTGACCCATTCCATCGTGCACTCGGCGTTCAACTGGGCGCCGCCGGCGGCATTTGCCGCCGGCGGGCGGACCAGCTTGCAGCCGCGGACGAGGATCATGGCCTTGGCTTCCCGCTGCAGGCGGTTGATGAAGTTGAGCAGGTCCTCCTCATGCAGCAGGCGCAACTGAATCTTCAACTGGCTGCTGTGGTAGGCGTAGCCCGTGTCAGTGGTGATCTCCAACGGAATCTGCGCTCCGAATTCGTAGCTCATGCCCGGCAGTCGGAGCTGTTGCTGCAGGTCGCGCAACAGTTCGGTCCAGTCCAGGCGCTTTTCCTGGCCGATGATACCGGCCTGTTCCATCTGCTGGAACTGCTGGGTGCGGGCCTTGATCTCCTGTTCCTCGGTACGGACCCGGGCGAGGCGCCTTTCGACTTCCGACTTGCGGGTGGCAGCTGCGTCGCGTTCGCCCTGCGCCTTGCGGGCGCCGGTGCTGGTCCACAACCCGGCGGCGACGGCCAGGGCAATCAGGATGACGGCCAGCAGCGCGACCCACCGGGTCCTTTTCAGGTCGCGGGATTCCAGTTTCATGACGTCAACTTTCGCGTGATCTGAACCGTGAACTGGCGCGGCTGGGCATTTTCGTTGTCGGCGTCGCCGCCGCGCAGGGCGTGTCCGGATTCGATTTCGAAAGGCTGCTGCACGACGTTGACATCATTGTTGCGGTCGACACGCAATAACTCGACAAAATGCTCGAAAGTCGCCAGTGTCTGTCTGGCGGTGGCGGACGGACCGAGGCGAATCTGCCCGCGCAGCGTGATCGTTTCGCTGTTGCCGCTGGGCATGGTGCCGACCTTGCTGGAGGTCGGCTGGGTAGCGGTCGGGGCGGCGTCGCCGAAGCGCCATTCGATGGCATCGAGATGAGCGGTGGGCACCTCATTGAGGGCGCGGCTCACCAGGCGGAAGGCATCGTCGGGGAGGCGCTGTTGCTTGAGCAGTTCGCTCTGGCGGTCGGTGACGCGGCGCAGGGTTTCGTTGTCGATCCCGAGTTGCGGAAAGGTCGCCGAGATTTCGCGGTAACGCCAGGTCAGGTCCGCCTCGCTGGCCGTCAGTGCCTGCGTTTCCTGGCGCAGGCTCCAGGTGTCGTAGAGTTGCTTGGCGGCGAACAGGGTGCCGCCAAGCAGGGCGACTGCGCCGAGTCCGAGCAGGCCGTAGCGAACCTGCGAGACGTGGTAGTCGTGGCGGTGGGATTCGGCGGCGAATTGCTGGCGTGGTGGTTCGGTAGCCAGCAGATGCAGGTAAAGCAGCTCGCTGCTGCTGTCGCTCGGCAGGGTCTTGAGATTGAGCTTCCGGGCGGCCAGATGGTTGTCGATAACCTCGAAATTGAGGTTGCTCGAATCGATGCAGGCCTGACGGACCGCCGAGATGGCCTGCGGATGGGCCAGTACATAGACCGGCAGTGTATCGTTGCGCCCGATATGGCGCTGCCCGTCGAGATACTGGTGCAGTTTGGCGGCTTCGGTGGCGAAGCGCGAGGCGATGCCGGCGATGCTGCTGTCGAACAGCGGCGTCATGCGTGAGAACTGGGGCTGGCCGGCGACCAGATAGCTTTCCCGGATCGAATGGTCCTGATACGTGAGGAGCAGCGAGCGCACGGTCGGCTTGCCAAGTTTCTTCAGCAACTGACCGCCCATTTGCGCCACGGTATAGATGCCGGCGAGCGCGGCGCCTGCTTCGTCCAGACACTTCAGCCAGGGATCGAAATGGGCGGGATTGGTCAGCGCCGAGAGCAGCAGTTTTTCGTTCTTGCGCTTGTCTTTCTCGTAACCCAGCGAAATTGCCGTCACCAGCGGTGACCCCTGAAAATGCTGGCCCAGCTTTCGGGTAATCAGTGCCTTGCGGTCGGCGCCCTGGAGGAAGGGGATGGTTTCGAGCTCATGGCCTTCCTCGCCGACGTTGGCCAGCACCCGAAACTGGCTGTTCGGATGAGCGGCCAGATACGCGGTGAAGCGCGGATATTCCTCGGGGCGCATCTCGAACACGCCCTCCGCGCTCAGCTTGCCGTGCCGCCAGGCATAGGCGGTCAGGCGCTGGGTGTCGAGGTAGAGGAGGCGGCGGGAAATCATGTCTTGATCTTGCTGATGACGTCGTAGACCGGGCCGATGACCGAAAGCATGATCCAGCCGAGCAGCATGCCCATGAACACGGTCAGCATCGGTTCGATCAGGGTCTGCGCCTTCTCGACCGATTCCTTGACGTCACGGTTGTAAAAGTAGCTGACGTTGAGCAGCGCCTTGTCCAGGCCGCCGGTGTTTTCGCCGACGCGCAGCATGCGCACGACGAGCGGCGGAAAGAGGCCGGCGTCGCGGAAGGCGGCGGCGACGTTCTGGCCCTCACGGATCGATTGCTCGACCCGGACCAGGGCCTTGCGCACGACAAGGTTGCCGACGATGTCCTGGGTCGTGCGGATCGATTCGAGAATCGGAATGCCGGCGGCATAGAGCATGGCGAAGGTATTGGCGAAGCGCGACAGGATGATCTTCTTGAGGATGGGCCCGAGAACAGGCGCGCCGA
>DATIUN010000383.1:0-3555 GCA_035466795.1 Azonexus sp.
ATCCCAAACCCCGTCGCGGAGTTTTCAAAATATCCACAAAATCTGTGGATAAGTCTGTGAATGGATCGTGGGCGCGTTCACTAAGTGACGGTCGCACAAGGATTTTCAGTGCGCCGCACGAACTTTGGGCAAATTTATAACTCATTGATTTACTTGAACTTCGATAAGCCAAATGCAATTTCACCAGATATTGTTTGCTAACCCATCATGGCAATTCAGGCAAGCAGAATTTCTGTGAATAAATCAAGGCGGGAAGAGATGCTTGTCAACACTTTTTACGCATTGTTCGACGATTTTTTTATTTCGTTGCTGAATCCCGCCGACGGCCATGTCCGGCCGACATCGATCTCCCGCGATGGACATTGGCAAACGGGCTGGCGGCAAGGCACTGCCGCCTTATAATGCTCGCCAGATGCTCTCGACGATCCGCCCGCCCCGCCCCCGACTGACCGGCCCCATCTTCGCCTACGGGCTGGCCGATGTGTTCGGACTTTCCTGCGTTGCCCTCGGCGCCAGCTGGTTCGCCGCCGGCAAAGGCGCCATTTTGGCCAATTTTCCGGGGTCGACCGCAGAAGCCGTCGCCTGCGTGGCCGGTGGCGTCGTCGTGATGATCTGGGCGGTATCGCGCATCCTGCGTGAAATCGCCCGTCAGGCGCCGGAAATGCAGGCCAAATACGATGCCTACATCGCCACGCACCATCCCGACAAGGTCAGGCGCGTGACAGACGACGCGGAAAGCCCGCCAACCTGACCGGCGCGCCTGCGCGCACCAGCGTCCTGCCGCCCGGCCTGACCGTTAGCGGCGAGGAAAACCATTGAAAAGGAAACTCTCATGAGCGACGACATCATCGTCAAGGACAGCAACGGCAACATCCTCGGCAACGGCGACTCGGTCACCCTGATCAAGGATCTGAAGGTCAAGGGAACCTCGGTCACCCTGAAGCGCGGCACGCTGGTCAAGAACATCCGCCTCACCGACGACGCCGAGGAAATCGAATGCAACGCCGACAAGGTCAAGGGGTTGGTGCTGAAGACCTGCTTCCTCAAGAAAGCCTGAAGTTCGGCGCTCGCTTAACCGAACGTCGTCGACAGGCTGACCGGCAACCCGGCAACGGATGGAAACCCCGTCACTGGCAACTCGCCCGACAAGCCCCCTGCTTGCCCGCGCAACTGCCGTCCCCCTCGGCCCGGCATGCCAGCTTCGTCCGGTGCGAAAACGCCACGCCGTCCCCGTAGGCGCAAACCACGCGGGTGATGCTGCCCTGGCGCGCGATGGCGATCGTCGCCGCAGCAGCTGACCTGACCCGCGCGGCCGGCAGATCGCAGGAAAGATAGCCACTGAATGCGCCATCGCCGGATTCCCACAACACCACGTTCTTCAGTTTCCGGTAATTCTGGAAGTTCGAACACACATCGTCCTTGGCGTCGTACATGCGGGCGTTGTCGCTGCAATAGCCGGTGTAGGTGTAGCGCAGCTCCTCCTCCGACGGACAGGCGCCTACCTGAACAGCCTGCGCGAGGTCAGGGCAGATGACGGTCTCGGCAACCGCCGCATTCATCGACAAGCCGGAAAAAAGCAGCAAGACCAGGCAGGCAGAACGCATCGGGCAACTCCGGTGAATGTCGGAAACGAATGTTTGCGGATCCCAATGTTAATGCATGACCGTTGCCGGTGTCCTGCGAGGCCTCTTGCCGCAGTTCACCGAAACAGCGCGCCAAAGCTTCTTCGCGCTGGTCAATGTTGCGGACAAATGTGAGAAGATGACAAAGGCGTTGTTGGCTGATTATGATGTTCAAAATATTGCAGGTATCGAAACATACCACTGGCCGGAATCAAGCCCGTACGTTATCAAACAGAAGGTAATAGGCACCCGCAGTCCAGAGAAACAAGTTTCGTTTTTTCCATGCTGGGAGTAGTGCCCTGTTCAACATACACAAGGAGTGCCGTATGAAATTTTCAGGAAAATTGCTCGCCGCGCTGGCCATCGCGTTCAGCGGCGGCGCCATGTCGGTTGCCCTTGCGGCAGCGGGCGGCGCGGTAGTCACCAATCCGGACGCTGCGTCAGGCAAGCACTTCGACCCGAAAGGCACCCTGCCGTCCAAGTTCACCATCGAACTGCGCAAGGGCGTCTCGGCCACGCTGCCGTTCGAGGACAAGCGCGACTTCGAGGAGGCCAAGAAGGGCTTCATCGCCGAACCGCCCTACAAGCAGATCAAGGCCGATTCGGGCCACGTCGCCTGGGACATGGGCAGCTACCAGTGGCTGCTGCAGGGCAAGGACTTCCAGAGCATCCACCCGTCGCTGCAGCGCCAGGCCGTACTCAACATGGCCTACGGGCTCTACGAGGTCGTGCCGGGCAGGATCTACCAAGTACGCGGCTTTGATCTGGCCAACATCAGTTTCATCAAGGGCGATACCGGCTGGATCGTCTTCGACCCGCTGACGGCCAGGGAAACCGCCCGCGCCGCACTTGAACTCATCAACGAGAAGCTCGGCAAGCGCCCGGTCGTCGGCGTCGTCTACTCGCACTCCCACATCGACCACTTCGGCGGCGTGCGCGGCGTGGTCGATGAAGCCGACGTCCTCAGCGGCAAGGTCAAGATCATCGCGCCCGAGGGCTTTCTCCATGAAGCGATTTCCGAGAACGTCTTCACCGGCAACGCCATGTCGCGGCGCACGCAGTACTCGTACGCCGTGTTGTTGCCGCGTGACCCGCACGGCCATGCCGACCAGTCGATCGGCAAGAACGTGGCCAATGGCGACGTCGGGCTGATCCCGCCCAACCTCATCATCAGCAAGGACTTCGAGGAAGTGACGCTCGACGGCGTCAAGATGGTGTTCCAGAACACGCCGGACACCGAAGCGCCAGTCGAGATGAACACCTGGTTCCCGCAGTTCAAGGCCTTCTGGGCGGCGGAAAACATCACCGGCACCATCCACAACATCTACACGCCGCGCGGCGCGCCGGTGCGCAATGCGCTGAACTGGTCGAAGCAGATCAACAACGCGCTGTGGAAATTCGGCCAGGAAGCCGAAGTGATGTTCGCCTCGCACAGCTGGCCGCGCTGGGGCAATGCGCGCATCCAGGAAGTGATGCGCATCCAGCGCGACACCTACGCCAACCTGAACAACCAGTCGCTGCACTACGCCAACCTCGGCGTGACGGTCAACGAGATCCAGAACGTGTACAAGCTGCCCGACAGCCTGTGGAAGCAATGGCCCGCGCACAGCTACCACGGCTCGGAGCAGCACAACAGTCGCGGCGTCATCAATCGCTTCCTCGGCTACTGGGACGGCAACCCGGCGACCATCGTGCCGCTCTCGCCGAAGGATTCGGCCCCACTGTACGTCGAGATGATGGGCGGCTCGGGCAAGATCATGGCCAAGGGCAAGCAACTGATCGCTCAGGGCAAATACCGCGAGGCCACGGAAATCCTGAATCGCCTGGTCTTCGCCGAACCGCGCAACCAGCCGGCCAAGGATCTGCTGGCCGATGCCTTCGAGCAACTCGGTTACCAGAAGGAGAGCCCGACCCTGCGCAACATATACCTGCA
>DATIUN010000384.1:0-7382 GCA_035466795.1 Azonexus sp.
CATCGTGCCGACGGCACCGGAAGTCATCCGCAACCGCGACGCCCATCACCTTTACCGCTTCGACAGCTACTTCTGGTACCTGACCGGATTTCCGGAACCGGAAGCCGTCGTCGTGCTGATCGGCGGCAAATAGCCGAAATCCATCCTCGTCGGCCGTGAAAAGCATGAAGAGCGCGAAATCTGGGACGGCTACCGCTACGGCCCGAAAGCCGCCAAGGCCGCCTTCGGCTTCGACGCTGCCTACCCGATCGAACAACTCGCCAAAAAACTGCCGGAATTCCTCGTCGACCGCGACACGCTATGGCACGCCATCGGCCATGATGCCGAGTGGGATGCCCGCATCGCCAAGGCTTTGAACGAAGTCCGCGCCCAGACCCGGGCTGGCAAACGGGCGCCGCGTGCCATCCACGATCTGCGCTTCGAACTCGACTGCATGCGACTGGTCAAGGACAGCGCTGAAGCCGGCATTCAACAACGCTCGGCCGACATCGCCAGCGCCGGCCACGCCCGCGCCATGCATGCCTGCCGCCCCGGCATGGCGGAATACGAACTGGAAGCCGAACTGACTTACGAATTCCGCAAGCGCGGCGCCGATGCCCACGCCTACACACCGATCGTCGCCGGCGGCGCCAATGCCTGCGTTCTGCATTACGTTTCCAACGACAAGATCCTCAACGACCACACCCTGGTCCTGATCGACGCCGGCTGCGAAGTCGAAGGCTACGCCGCCGACATCACCCGCACTTTCCCGGTCAATGGCCGTTTCAACGCCGCACAGAAGGATGTCTACGAAATCGTGCTCGCCGCGCAGGCTGCCGCCTTCGCTGCGACCGCGCCCGGCCGCCATTTCATGGAAGGCCACGACGCCGCCGTCCGCGTCTTGGCCCAGGGCCTGATCGACCTCAATTTGCTGAGCGGCGACGTCGACAACCTGATCGAGAAGGGCGACTACAAGCGCTTCTACATGCACCGGACCGGCCACTGGCTTGGCCTCGATGTGCACGACGCCGGCGAATACAAGGTCGGCGATGAATGGGCCCGACTGGTGCCCGGCATGACACTGACCGTCGAACCCGGCCTCTACATCCGCCCCGCCGACGACATCCCGCCGGCGCTGGCCGGCATCGGCATCCGCATCGAGGACGACGTGCGGGTCACCGAAAGCGGCTGCGACGTTTACACCACGGCACCGAAAACGGTCGCCGAAATCGAGGAAGTAATGCGCCATGACTAAGCCCGTCGTTGAGCAAGTCGACATCCTGATCGTCGGCGCCGGCCCGGTCGGCATGACGCTGCATCTGGCGCTCGCCGCCGGCGGCCAGAAATCGCTGCTCCTGGACCGTCGACCGCGCCCCGCCGTAAGTACCTTTGGGATGAGCGAGGCGCAACAAGCCGACCCGCGCGCCCTCGCCCTGTCGCACGGCGCCCGCCAGTTGCTGGAACAGGTCAATGCCTGGCCAGCGCGCGCCGCGACCGCGATCGAAACCATCCACATTTCACAGAAAGGCGGCTTCGGCCGTACCGTGATCGACCGCGCCGATTATGATTTGCCCGCGCTCGGTTACGTCATTCGCTACCGCGACCTCGCTGCCGCGCTGGGCGCACAGCTATCGGCCGACGCACTGCTCGACGGAGTCGAGATTCTCGACATCAGTCCCGCGGTCGATCACGTCACGGTCTCGCTCCGCCACGCTGGCCAGGAGCGCACGATCGAAACCAGGGTACTCATTCACGCCGAAGGCACGCCCGACGACGACCCGGACGTCAAGGTCAGCGACTACGGGCAGCACGCCGTCATCGCCGAAATCACTCCGCATCCCGGCCACAACAAGCGTGCCTGGGAGCGCTTCACGCCTGACGGCCCGCTCGCCCTGCTGCCGCTCGGCAACGACTATTCGGTCGTGTTCACGCTGCCGCCGGCCAAGGCCGATACCGTGATGGCGATGGATGACGCCGCCTTCACCGCCGCCCTGCAAGCCCAGTTCGGTCAGCGCATGACCTTCGGCAAGCCGGGTCCGCGCAGCCGCTTTCCGCTGGCGCTCCGGATGCGCGACACGCTGGTCAAGGGCAACGAAGTGTGGATCGGCAATACCGCGCAGACGCTGCACCCGGTTTCCGGCCAGGGCTTCAACCTCGGTATCCGCGACGCCTGGCAACTGGCTGAAATATTGCTCGAAAGCGGCGTCGACCGCGACCCGCAGGGAATCCGCCGGTGGGATCGAAGCCTCGAAAATTACGCTGCCAGCCGCCGCCTCGACCGCCAGGGCAGCGCCTTCTTCACCGACCAGATCGTCCGTACCTTCTCCAACGATTTCGGCCCGCTCAAACTGGCGCGCGGCCTCGGCCTGCTGGCCCTCGATCTCTGCCCGCCGGCCCGCCATTTCGTCGCCAAACGCATGATCTGGGGAGCCCGCGCTTGGCCGTAAATCCCGGGCGCCTGCAAGCCTGGTTTCTCGCCTGCCGCCCGAAAACGCTGAGCGTCTCGCTGTCGCCGGTTCTCGTTGGCACTGCCGTCGCCTGGCACGACACGCACCGGATTCTCTGGTTGCCGCTGCTGGCTGCAGCGCTGGGCGCGGCTTTCATCCAGATCGGCACCAACCTGTTCAACGACGTCGGTGACTACCTGCGCGGCACCGACACGCCGGATCGCCTCGGCCCCCGGCGCGCCACTGCCGAGGGCTGGCTCGGCGCCGGGACGGTCAGGTTGGGCGCCTGGCTGGCCTTTGCCCTCGCCTTCCTGTGCGGCATCTACCTCGTCGGGCACGGCGGCTGGCCGATCGTCGCCATCGGCCTCGCCTCGCTCGCCGCCGGCTGGGCCTACACCGGCGGGCCGAAGCCGATCGCCTACGGTCCACTCGGCGAAATTTTCGTTTTTGTGTTCTTCGGCCTGGTCGCCGTCGGCGGCAGCTACTACCTGCAAACGCTGACGCTAACGGCGGTTGCGCTGATCGCCGCGGCGCTGGTCGGCATCCATGCGGCGGCGGTGATCACCGTCAACAACTATCGCGACCTTGACGGCGATGCGCGCAACGGCAAGAACACGCTGGCCGTGCTGCTCGGCCGCCCGGCCACGCGCCAGGTTTACACGCTAGAAATGCTCTCGCCCTTCCTGCTGCTGCTGCTTCTCGCGCCCGGACTCGGCTGGCTGGCTGCGCTGCCGTTATTTTCGCTACCATTGGCCATCGGCCTGATCCGGCGCTTTCACCGCGAAGCACCGGGCCCGGTCTTCAACGCCATCCTGGCCGCCAGCGCGGGACTCCAGCTGGCTTTCGCCCTGCTTCTGACGCTCGCCTTCAGCTTCTGAGACCCGCCGCCATGACCACCGATCCACTGTTCGATACCGCCTTTCTGCGCCAGCGCATCCGCACCGTTCCCGACTGGCCCGGCCCGGGCATCCAGTTTCGCGACATCACGCCGCTGCTCCTCGACCCGCGCGCCTTTCGCCTGCTCGTCGAAGCCTTCGTGCTGCGTTACATGAATGCCGAGATCGACCTTGTCGCCGGCATCGACGCCCGCGGCTTCATTCTCGGCAGCGTCGTCGCCCACCAGTTGAACCGCGGCTTCATTCCGGTGCGCAAGAAGGGCAAGTTGCCCTTCACCACCGTCGCCGAGGAATACGAACTCGAATACGGCAATGCCACGGTCGAAATCCATACCGATGCCGCCACGCCGGGCCAGCGCGTGCTGCTGATCGACGACCTGATCGCCACCGGCGGCACGATGCTGGCGGCGGCCCGCCTACTCCAGCGCCTAGACGCCCCCGTCGTCGAAGCGGCGGCGATCGTCGACCTGCCCGAACTGGGCGGTTCGGCTCTGCTCAGGGCAGCCGGAGTCCCGGTGTTTACCGTTTGCGATTTTGCCGGACACTGAACGATGGCCGCCGATCTCGAAGAAATCCGCGGCGTCATGGCCGAAGCCGACTGCCTGGCCAGCCCCGAACAGGTCAGCGCCGCGCTCGACCGCATGGCGATTGCGATCACCAGCGAACTGTCCGGACAGAATCCGCTGCTCTATTGCGTGATGAACGGCGGCATGGTCGTCGCCGGCCGCCTGCTGCCCCGCCTCGACTTCCCGCTCGAACTCGCCTACCTGCACGCCACCCGCTACGGACACGAACTTCAGGGAGGCAATCTGCTGGACTGGTGCGCGCGCCCGTCGCAGGATCCGCGCGGCCGCACCGTTCTGGTCGTCGACGACATTCTCGACGAAGGCCACACGCTGCAGGCCATCTGCAAATACCTTGCCGAGCAGGGCGCCACCCGCGTCCTCAGCGCCGTTCTGGTACACAAGGATCATCCGCGCAAGGCCCGCCCCGGCATGCGCGCCGACTTCACCGGCCTCGACATCGCCGACCGTTTCCTCTTCGGTTGCGGCATGGACTACAAGGGCTACTGGCGCAACGCGCCCGGCATCCATGCGCTGAAAGGCAGCTGACCCAACCGCGAAGCTGGATCAGGCAAGCTTTTTTCACGCCTGATTGACTATTTTTTAGGCGACCTCTGCGGTACAATCGCTCCCTTCCCCAGCATCATCCAAGTCACTGTTTTTCCGCGCGCTCATGGAATTTGTCGGCTTCACCCTGCGTAACAACCTGTTCGTCGCCCCCATGGCCGGCGTGACGGACCGCCCTTTCCGCCAGTTGTGCAAGAAAATGGGTGCCGGGCTGGCGGTTTCCGAAATGGTGACCAGCAATTCCCTGCTCTATGGCAGCGCCAAGACACTGCGCCGCGCCAACCATGAAGGCGAGGTCGCGCCGATTTCGGTGCAGATCGCCGGCGCCGACCCCGGGATGATGGCTGAAGCCGCCCGCCACAACGTCGACAACGGCGCCCAGATCATCGACATCAATATGGGCTGCCCGGCCAAGAAGGTCTGCAACGTGATGGCCGGCTCGGCGCTGATGCAGGACGAGCAACTGGTCGGCAAGATTCTCGACGCCGTGGTTTCAGCCGTCCCCAACACCCCGGTCACGCTTAAATTCCGCACCGGCTGGAACCTGACCAATCGCAACGCGCCGACCATCGCGCGCATCGCCGAATCAGCTGGTATCCGTGCCGTCGCCATCCACGGTCGGACGCGCTGCCAGCAATACACCGGCGAGGCCGAGTACGACACCATCGCCATGGTCAAGACGCTGATCAACATTCCGGTCATCGCCAACGGCGACATCACGACGCCGGAAAAGGCCAGGCACGTCCTCGACGTGACCGGCGCCGACGGCATCATGATCGGCCGCGCCGCTCAGGGCCGCCCCTGGCTGTTCCGCGAAATCGAGCATTACCTGAAGACCGGCGAAAAGCTGCCGCCGGCGCAGGTCGTCGAGATCCACGGCATCCTGCTGGAACATCTCGAAGACCTCTACGCTTTCTACGGGCCGGAAACCGGCTTCAAGGTCGCGCGCAAGCACATCTCCTGGTACACCAAGGGACTGGTCGGCTCAGCGGCTTTCCGCAAGGAAATGAACACCTTGCCCAGCATCGAACAACAGATGCAGGCAGTGAACGACTTCTTCCGCCGCCTGGCGGAAGAGTACGAACATCTAAAATACAATTCAGAGGAGGCGTTGGCAGCATGAGCCAACATGATCTAGCAAAGTGCATTACGGATTCGCTGGAGCAGTATTTCCGCGACCTCGACGGCGAGAAACCCGCCGCTATCTATGACATGGTTCTCAAGAGCGTCGAAAGGCCGATGCTCGAAGTGGTGCTCGCCAAGGCGGGCAGCAACCAGACGCTGGCGGCGGAGATGCTCGGCATCAACCGCAACACCCTGCGCAAGAAACTCACCGAACATCAACTTCTGTAGATCGACATGACCATCAAGCAAGCGCTGATTTCCGTCTCCGACAAGCGGGGCGTCCTCGAATTCGCCCAGGGCCTCGCCGCCCAGGGAGTGAACCTCCTATCCACCGGCGGCACCGCCAAAATGCTGCGTGAAGCCGGGTTGACCGTGACCGAGATCGGCGACTACACCGGCTTTCCGGAAATGCTCGACGGCCGCGTCAAGACCCTGCACCCGAAGGTGCACGGCGGCATCCTCGCCCGCCGCGACCTGCCGGAGCACCTGGCGACCATCGCCGCACACGGCATCCCGACCATCGACCTGGTCTGCGTGAACCTTTACCCGTTCCGTGAGACCGTCGCCAAGCCTGGGGTCACGCTCGAAGACGCGATCGAGAACATCGACATCGGCGGCCCGGCCATGGTCCGCTCCTCGGCCAAGAACTATGCTGCCGTCGCCATCGTCACCGATCCCGCCGACTACGCCCCGCTGCTCGCCGAGATGCAGGCCAACGCCGGCGCCCTCAAGCTGGAAACCCGCTTCGGCCTCGCCAAGAAGGCCTTCGTCCATACCGCGCGCTACGATTCGGCGATCGCCAACTGGCTGACCGCGCTCGAATCGACCGCCGAGGAAGCGCCGAAACTCTCCCCGTTCCCGACTGCCTTCCAGACCGCCTTCGACCGTGTCGAAACCCTGCGTTATGGTGAGAACCCTCACCAGCAGGCCGCTTTCTACCGCGACCCGGTTGTCACGCCAGGCACCATCGCCGCCTACACCCAGTTGCAGGGCAAGGAACTGTCGTACAACAACATCGGCGACTCCGACGCCGCCTGGGAATGCGTCAAGACCTTCAGCGGCCCGGCCTGCGTCATCGTCAAGCACGCCAACCCGTGCGGCGTCGCCGTCGACGGCAAGCTGCTCGGCGCCTATGAAAAGGCCTTCCAGACCGATTCCACCTCGGCCTTCGGCGGCATCATCGCCTTCAACGGCACCGTCGATGTCGACGTCGTCGCCGCCATGAACGAGCGCAAGCACTTCGTCGAAGTGCTGATCGCCCCGGCCTTCACGCCGGCCGCCAAGGAAATGCTGGCGGCCAAGCAGAACCTGCGCGTCCTCGAGGTGCCGCTGTCGAACAACTACCACGCCTTCGAAATGAAGCGCGTCGGCGGCGGCATGCTGTTGCAGACGCCGGACATGTTCAACGTCCAGGCCTCCGACCTCAAGGTGGTCACCAGGATCGCCCCGACCCCGGCCCAGATCGCAGACCTGCTCTTCGCCTACCGCGTCGCCAAGTTCGTCAAGTCCAACGCCATCGTCTTCTGCGGCAACGGCATGACCCTCGGCGTCGGCGCCGGCCAGATGAGCCGCGTCGATTCGACCAAGATCGCCAGCATCAAGGCGCAGCAGGCCGGCCTCGATCTCAAGGGTTCGGTCGTGGCCTCCGACGCCTTCTTCCCGTTCCGCGACGGTGTCGATGTGCTGGCCGCCGCCGGCGCCAAGGCCGTCATCCAGCCGGGCGGCTCGATGCGCGACGAGGAAGTCATCGCCGCGGCGGACGAACACGGTCTGGCCATGGTCATGACGGGTGCGCGTCACTTCCG
>DATIUN010000385.1:0-6402 GCA_035466795.1 Azonexus sp.
CTACGGCGATGGGTTGTACGACGATGTGGACTTTTCGCTACTTTCCACCCGTGACCGAAACATCCTGCGCGTGACTCCGGTGGAGAAGGAATTCGGGCCGGATTACCTGCGCTTCGGTTTCAACCTGAATGCCACCTCCAGCAGTCCCTCCACTTTCAATCTGCGGGTTGCCTACCAGAAAACGCTGATCAACAGTCTGGGCGGCGAGTGGCTGACCGGGGTGCAAGTCGGCAACGAAAACGGGGTGTTTACCGAGTTCTACCAACCGCTCGACGCCGAGCGACGCTTCTTCCTGGAACCGAAGCTCTCCTACCTGCGTTTCCCGCTCTATATCTATCAGAACAACCAACGGATCGCCGAGTATTCGGTCGATCAGACCAGCCTCGATCTGATGGCGGGAGTCAATGTCGGCCTGTGGGGGCCGGTGTCGGTTGGCTGGGCGGGACGTTACCGCAGCGCCGAACTGGCTACCGGGTCACCGACGCTTCCTACAGGTAGCGAGGGTTTTAGCGGTTTCCTGGCTAAACTCGATTTCGACCAGTTCGACCGCCTCTACGATCCGACGCATGGCTGGGGAGCCCGCGGAAGCTACTTCTACGCGACCGGGGATGGCTACGACAAGGCCGAACTGGATCTGCGCGCGGCCGAAAATTTCGGCGATTACATACTCCAGGGACGAATCCGCGGCGCCGGCTCGTTTACCGGCAGCCTGCCGTTCTACGATGCCGTGGCGCTGGGCGGCTTCCTGAACCTGTCGGGCTTTGCGCGCAACCAGATTATCGGCGAATCGCTGATATACGGTAACGTGCGGCTGTAGAAGGTCATCGGGCGACTGCCGGCCGGCCTGCGTGGTGACATGCGGGTCGGCGTGGCCGTGGAAGGCGGGAAGGTCGACGGCCGCTACACGGAAACCAACCTGAACGGCTGGCAAAGCTCGGCGACGGCGTATGTCGGTGGCGAGACCCCGCTGGGGATGGTCTACCTGGGCTATGGCTACTCGCCGAATGGCATGGGGAATTTCTACCTGTTCATTGGCACGCCGTGACGCGCACTGGATATTGACAGGTTCGGCGTCAAATTGCCTGCGACGCGGCGTATGGAACTGATCGTTCGCGGGTTCGTGTCCCGGTATTGGCGTAGTATTCAACTACCTGATTGACAGAATGGAGGCGACAGTGACAGCCAAAAGCAGCAGTAGCGGGCGCAAGCCCGCAGCCAAAGCCGCGAGTCGGAAAGTCAGCAAGGCGCAGCCTTTCGCTGCGGTGGGTGGCCTGACCAACTCGCTGCGCACCCTTTCCGGGCAGGTCGTCGGCATGGCCGGCGCGGCGGTCGACACCTCGCTGCACGCCGCGTCCGGCCTGTTTCCACATGGCATGGCATCGACCAAGGCGCTGATCAAGGCGGGAAGCTTCCTGCGCAACATGCGCGAGGCGGCGGGGATTCCCCTTGATGATCTGGGCGCGGCGATCGATCTGAAGGATCCTGACCTACTCGAGTTGGCGGAGAACGGCAAGATGGCCCTGCCGTTCGAGGTCGTCCTGCGCCTGGCCTCGGTGCTGGCGCGCAATGATCCGGTTCCCTTCGTCATGAACCTGACCAAGGCGTACAGCCCCGGGTTGTGGAAGATTCTCGAAACGCTCGGCATCAGCCGCCTGGTCGAACACGCCGGGCGCGAGCACGAATTCATCAGCATCTACCGGGCGCGCGACGAAGCGCGCACGCTGACGGATGAGGAATTCGCCCGGGTTCGCAAGTTTGTCGAAACGGCGTTCGACATGGCGCTCGAATTCAACCGCGAGGCCAAGGCCGCCACTGGACGAAAGGCGACGCCGAAGCGGCCGGCGAAGACGCGCAAGAGCGTCGCGGAATAAGCGGAGCGCGGGTACGGTGACGGAACGGGCGGCAAATGCCGCCCGTTGTATTTTCAGCGCGCCTTCAGCAGCAGTTCGGCGGCGGCGTCGAGATCGGCTTTCTTCATCACCCCGAGCTTTTTCTGGATGACCTGGCCATTGCGGTCGATGACCAGCGTGAATGGCAGGCCGCCCTTGGTGTTGCCCAGGGCCTGCATCAGCGGGATGCCTTTGGCGCCGGCGACGAATAGCGGGTAATCCATTTCGTAGGCCTTGGCGAAATCCTTCGCTGCCTCGGCCTTGTCCTCGATGCCGATCCCGAGAACCTCGAGCTTGCCCTTGTGCGCCTTGCGGATTTCGATCAGTTCGGGGATTTCAGCGCGGCATGGACCGCACCAGCGTGCCCAGAAATTGACGATCAACGGCTTGCCCTTGTAGCGTTCCAGCGCTACCGGCTTGTCATCGAGATCGTTCAGCGTGGCTGCGAACAGCGGGGCGGAGGAGGGGAAGTCCTCTGCCGCGGTCAACGTCGAAAAAAGGGCAAAAACCAGGGCAGAAATAAGTATTTTCAAGGCAGGTCGCCGCGGCGGAAAATGAAGTAGCCGATGGTAGCACTGAGCAGGCCGAGCGCCGCCGGATAAGCCAGCGCGAAGACCTTGTAGCCGGCGACGCCGAACAGGTCGAGGATGACGTAGGCGGACGGGCCGAGGACGATCAGTTGCGGGTCGAAGAGGGCCAGCGCGGCGGTGCGGAATACCTGCAGCGGGTTGGCCAGCGCCAGCGTGACGGCGATTTCGGGGGCCACCTTGCCCTGGATCATCACGCCGAGTAGGATCAGGTCGAGGAAGAGCAGCAGGAACAGCCAGACCATGAAAGCGGCGCCCTGCGCGATGTCGGTAGTGCGCGCGATGGCCGAGATCAGCATGCCGATGCCGAGGAAGCACATCGCCATGACGGCGAGCAGCGCGGTGTAGTAGCCGAACATGTCCCACGGCACTTCGATGCCCTGGATGGTCGCCCAGCCGACGGCGCCGAGCATGGCCAGAAAGACCGGCGCGAAGACGACGATGTAGCGGCCGACGATCTTGCCCCAGAACCAGGCCGAGAGCGACACCGGCAGCGACAGCAGGTACTCGAAGACGCCGGCTTCGCGGTCGCCGGCCACCGAGCGAACGGTGGTGATGAGCACGAAGATCGGCAGGATGACCATGGTCAGCTGGATGTAGGTGACGAGCAGGCGCGAGAGGCCGATGAAGCCGAGGACGCGCGATTCGGTCAGGCCGAAGACGAAGAGCAGGGCGACGATGCCGCCGAAAACCAGCGTGTAGATCTGGAACCAGCGGGCGCGCAGGGATTCGACGATGTCCAGCCTTGCGGTAAGCCACAGTTGCTTCATTTATTTTCCTTTGGCCAGCACATGCTGACGCATGCTCTCGAAATCCAGGCTGCCCATCTGCGGGTAGGCGACGGCGCCGAAGTTGTAGCCCATCGGCGAGGTCCGGGTGATGAACTGCGCCTTGCGCGGGTCCAGCCAGGTGACTTCCTTGCCCTTGCTGGTAACGTCGGCGACCCACATGCGGGTTTCCGGTTCCGCCAGCCAGGGGTGGTTCTTGAGGTTGTCGCGGATCCAGAAGGTCAGGCAGCCGATATCGTCGAACTTGACCACCATGTCCTTCGGTCCGCCGCGCAGTTCGGCGGCGAAGCGCCGGTCGGAGATCACCATGCTGCAGCGCGGGCAGACTTCGCGATCCCACTTGATCTCGGCCATGCCATCCGGCCATCCGGATTTGCCGCAGGCCGCCAAGGCGAGCGCCAGTGGCGTCAGCCCAAAGCCGCCGAAGGTCAGGCGGCCGAGGAAGTCACGGCGAGACGTATCGCACATCGCTCAGTTGGTGTTCTCGGTGAGTGATACATCGCCGACCAGCGCCGAGTAACGCGAAATCATGCCGAGAAAGCGCAGGCGGTCGGGGCCGGCGATCCGGCCTTCCCAGACCAGGTTCTCGTCGCGCGCGGCGAATTTCCAGGCAGCGATGGCCTTGGCGAAGGCCGGCTCGAAACGCTTGATGACGATGCGGCAGTCCAGCGTGTCGGAGAGCGCGACGTCGTCGGCCACCTTGTCGTCGAGCACGACCTTGCCCATGTCCATTTCAATGACGCGGTTGACCAGTGCCGAGACTTCATCGAGGCGGTGGCTGGAAATCAGCATCGTCGCCTCGTTCTGGCGCTCGGCCAGCAGGTCGAAGAAGATCTTGCGCGCTTCGGGGTCGAGGTTGGCCGCCGGTTCGTCCATCACCAGCACCTTCGCCTCACGGCCCAGCGCGATGGCGATCAGCAGTTTTTGCTTCATGCCGCCCGAGAGGCGTACGAACTGACGGGAAAGGATACTCTCGACTTCGAGTCCGAGGCGTTTGGCGATCCCGTGTATGCGCTGCGGGTCGGTATTGCACAGCGCGGCGGAGAAATCGATCAGCTGGCCGACCGGCATCTTGAGCGGCGGCGGCAACTGCGGCACGAAGCCGATGGTGCCGAGTACCGCCGTGCGGTTGCCGCGCGGGTCGAGGCCGTTGATGGTGACTTCGCCGTCGTGCGTGTATTCGCCCAGCAGACAACGGATCAGGGTGGTCTTGCCGGCGCCGTTCGAACCGATCAGGGCAACCCGTTCGCCGAGTCCGATATCGAGGCTGATACCGTCGAGTACGCGAGCGCGCCGGAAATTTTTGACGACGTTCTTGAACTGGATCATGGGGCGGATTATAGGGGAGCAGTCGCGGTCGACCCTGAACCTGGATCAAAAATCAGGCATGCAGCCATGTCCGGTATTCCATACAAATGAAAAAACCGGGAATGGACCCGGTTTTCGATATCACGCAGCGCAGGTTTTATCCGCCGCCAGACAACGGGAAACGGAAGACTTCGTGCGTGCTGGTCATATCCGTGCGTATCGGACCTTGGGCGCCCTTCGCCTCAGGCCGGAGATTATCGTAGTAGATCGTCGGGGAAGCATCTGACTGCTGGTGGCTCGACCATATTCCTCCGGGGCTGGCCATATCCGAACGGATCGGACCTTGAGGGCCTTTTACTGCGGGCCGCAGATTATCGTAGTAGATCGACGGCGAAGCCTCCGACTGCGGAGCGCTCGACCAGCCTCCGCCACCCATGCCATCCTGGGAAGCCGCGTGCGCCGCGCTCAGCGGCAATGCGATGCCAAGGGCAGCGATTACGATACTGCAAGCAGATTTTAACGGGACTTTTTTCATGGTATTTCTCCTAAGGTTGGGGTCCCCCTGGATTTGAAATACCTGCTCCAGCCCTCTCTTCAAACCGTCAGGATCATGGACTGATCCCTATGGGGCAGGCTAAACGTCCGACAGGACGCCATGACGAAAGTTCCCGTTTGCGACGATTGCCCGGCGATCGCCTACAGCCCATTGTCCCGGGGCGGCGTCGCCGAAGAGGTCGCCATCCCGGCATCGGCGACGGTAATGGTTGGCGGCGCCCGGAGCAAGGCGAGCACGTCGGCGATGAAGCTTCTGTGCGCGGCGGGGGCGTTGTCGTACCAGTTGCGAAGGTAATCCTGCAGGCTGCTGCGGGCGTCGTCGGGGTCGAGATTGAGATACGACAGCGTTTCCCAGTGCTCCGGATTGGCCTCGAACAGCGGCAGCAGGAGATTTGCCACCACTTCGTTTTTCTGGCGCTGGTAGGGGTCGTGCCGCAGCCGCTCCTCGTTGTCGTCCAGCCAGGCGGCCAGCGGCGAATGCGGCGGCAGGCGGCGATGTCCTTCGCTGATCAGCAGATCGAAAAAGCGGCTCAATTTGTCGGCCGTTGCCGATAATTCGGGTGATGGCGGCGAGTCTTTCCAGGCCGCGGCAAGGTTTTTCAGCGTGTACAGCGACGCGGTTTCGCACAGGGTTTCCTCGAACCACTGGTTGTATTTGCTGTCTCCCGGACCGAGGTTTTCCTCATAATTCGACAGGATGTGGCACAACTCGTGGGCAAACTCGTAGGTGTATAGATGCCAGTTCTTCTCGCTGGCATGCAGATGCACTTGGTACTCGCCTTTCGACCCCCGCTCGTAGAGGACGACCGGATTGCTGTCGGTGTGGGTTACGACGATCGGCGTGCTCAGTTTTTTCGGCAGTCGCGACAGCAACTCGTCGGCCACGGAATAGAGCACGGTCTCGATTGTCTCTCTGGATACGTTACCCCAGCCACCGCCTTCCACCTTGATGACGAGGCCCAGTTTGCGGCTGTTTATGGGCTTCTTCTTCTGCTGCGCCGAATAGGCGGCATCGGAGAACGTCAGTGAGCAAAGTATCGAAGCGATGATCAGCGGCAGACGCATCGGCAAACTCCTCGGCGAGGTGTTCGGAACAGGACTTGCGGACCGGCTCGAGCATACTCGCATGCCCGAATGCGGTAAATCTCCGCAGTCTCAAGCAATTGGACTGCTGATTGTCGTTCCGGGTTCGCGCTCGGTGCCGGTGACGACGTGTTTTTATTGGGCGGTTGCGGTCGACCGTGAATTTCGCTCGAAAATCACATCAGTTTCGAC
>DATIUN010000386.1:0-3150 GCA_035466795.1 Azonexus sp.
CAGCACGCCCAGCTGGTCGGCGACGCAGACCCGCAGGTAATAACTGGTGGTGACTTCCGCCATCGGCAGCACCGGGATGTCCGACATCGCATCCGGCTGGAAGGCCAGGTGCGGCACGCGGTGTTCCGGGTCGGCGGTGGCCAGGCGGGTAATGTCGACCAGGTCGGCGATCACTGCCGACGCGGTCGGCTCGGCGCCGGCGCCCTTGCCGTAGTACAGGGTCGCGCCTACCGCATCGCCCTGCACCAGGACCGCGGTCATCGCGCCTTCCACATTGGCGATCAGGCGCTTGGCTGGAATCAGCGTCGGGTGCACCCGCAGCTCGATGCCGGCGGGGGTGCGGCGCGCGATGCCCAGCAGCTTGATCCGGTAGCCCAGCTGTTCGGCATAGCGGATGTCGGTTGCGCTCAGTTTCGTGATGCCTTCCACGTGCGCCTTATCGAACTGCACCGGGATGCCGAAGGCGATTGCCGACATCAGCGTGGCCTTGTGCGCGGCATCCACGCCTTCGATGTCGAAGGTCGGGTCGGCTTCGGCATAGCCCAGGCGCTGCGCTTCCTTCAACACGGTGTCGAAATCCAGGCCCTTGTCGCGCATCTCGGAAAGGATGAAGTTGGTGGTGCCGTTGATGATGCCGGCCACCCATTCGATGCGGTTGGCCGACAGGCCTTCGCGCAGCGCCTTGATGATGGGGATGCCGCCGGCAACAGCCGCCTCGAAAGCGACCATGACGCCCTTCTGCTGGGCGGCGGTGAAAATCTCGGTGCCATGCACGGCGAGCAGCGCCTTGTTGGCGGTGACCACGTGCTTGCCGTTGGCGATGGACTGCATGACGACTTCCCTGGCGACGCCGTAGCCACCGATCAGCTCGACGATGATGTCGATCTCGGGATCATTGACCAGCGCGAACGCATCGTCCGTAACGCGCGCCGCGCCACCCGTGACTTGTTTCGCCAGTTCGACGTTCTTGTCGGCCACGGCCGTGATGCGAATCGGGCGGCCGGCGCGACGGGTGATTTCTTCCGCATTGCGCTTGAGAACGGTCCAGGTGCCACCGCCGACGGTGCCGATGCCGATAAGGCCAACATTGATGGGTTTCATGGTCTGTGCTTACTTTGCTTGGTTAGTGTTGTGACGTTTGCGATAGTTTTCGAGGAAACGGGCAATGCGGGCGATCGCCTCGCGCAGGTCGTCCTCGTGCGGCAGGAAGACCAGACGGAAGTGGTCCGGCTCCGGCCAGTTGAAACCGGTACCCTGAACGAGCAAGACCTTCTCCTCCTGCAACAGTTCGCTGATGAAGGCCTGGTCGCTCTTGATCGGATAAACCTTCGGGTCGAGGCGCGGGAACATGTAGAGCGCTGCCTTGGGCTTGACGCAGGTGACCCCGGGAATGGCCGTGATCAGATCGTAGGCAATGTCGCGCTGGCGCTTGAGACGGCCGCTGTCGGCGACCAGGTCGTCGATGCTCTGGTAGCCGCCGAGTGCCGTCTGGATACCGTGCTGGCCGGGCGCGTTGGCGCACAGTCGCATCGAGGCCAGCATCTCAAGGCCTTCGATATAGTCCCGGGCATGGCGCTTGTCGCCGGACACCACCATCCAGCCGGCACGATAGCCGCAGGAACGGTAGTTCTTGGACAAGCCGTTGAAGGTGATGGTCAGCACATCATCCGACAAGGCGGCGATCGAAGTGTGCCGGGCGCCATCGTAGAGCACCTTGTCGTAAACCTCGTCGGCATAAATGATCAGATGATGCTGCCGGGCGATGTCGATGATCTCGTGCAACAGATCGTCCGGATACAGTGCCCCGGTCGGGTTGTTGGGGTTGATGATGACGATGGCCCGCGTCTTGGGTGTGATCTTGCTGCGAATATCGTCGAGATCCGGCAGCCAGCCCTTGCTCTCGTCGCACAGGTAGTGCTTCGGCGTGCCGCCGGAGAGACTGATCGCTGCCGTCCACAACGGGTAATCCGGCGCCGGCACCAGCACCTCGTCGCCGACGTCGAGCAGGCCATTCATCGCCATGACGATCAGTTCCGAAACTCCGTTGCCGACGAAGATGTCGTCAAGCGTCACGCCCTTGATGCCCTTCTGCTGGGTGTAATGCATGATCGCCTTGCGCGCCGCGAAGATGCCCTTGGAATCCGTGTAGCCGGCCGCGTTGGGCAAGTTGCGGATGATGTCCTGCTGGATTTCCTCGGGCGAATCGAAGCCGAACGCAGCCAGGTTGCCGATGTTCAGCTTGATGATCTTGTGGCCCTCTTCCTCCATCTGCCTGGCCTTCTGCAGCACGGGGCCGCGAATGTCGTAGCAGACGTTGGCGAGTTTGGCGGATTTCTTGACGTGTTTCATGAGATTCTTCCGGCTTGGCGGCTTATGGCCTGCGAGGGCCAAAGGTATAATCCTACTTTATCGCATGGTGCACCGCAATTTCGGCGGGCTTTTCGGACAGATAATTCCTTACCATCAAGCCAGAGGCTGGCACCCGTGAAACTTCATCTTTCCAATCCTGCCGGACTCAACCTGTTCACCGCCTATGGCGAGGACTATGTCGCGGTCAACAAGGAAAAACATTCGAAAAACCTGATCGTGCTGCCGGAATCGATCATTTTCGAATGGTCGACCGCGACACCGGCAAGCCTGGACGGCAATGACATGGCAAAACTGCTGGAATTGGGCAGCGAAATCATCCTGCTCGGCACCGGCCGGCGCCAGTGCTTTCCGCCCGGCACGCTGATGCGCCCCTTCGCGCCGGCCGGCATCGGCCTGGAAATCATGGATCTGCGGGCCGCCTGCCGGACCTACAACATACTTGCCGCCGAGGGCCGCAAGGTGGCCGCCGCCCTGCTTTTCGACTGATCAACGGCGCCCATAGGTATCCTCGAAACGGACGATATCGTCCTCGCCGAGATAACTGCCGGATTGCACCTCGATCATTTCGAGCATGACCATCCCCGGATTCTCCAGGCGGTGCCTGACACCGAGCGGAATGTAGGTGGACTGGTTCTCGGTGACGAGAAACACCTCGTCACCACGCGTCACCTTGGCCGTTCCGCTGACGACAACCCAGTGTTCCGCCCGGTGATGATGCATCTGCAAGGAAAGCGCTGCACCCGGCTTGACGCCGATGCGCTTGACCTGAAAACGCTCGCC
>DATIUN010000387.1:0-2368 GCA_035466795.1 Azonexus sp.
CTGTCACAACGGACGGTTTCGCTCATCGGGGAATCTCTTTCGTGTTTGCCGCACCCCGGGGGCACTTCCTATCGGGCGCGGTCAACGTCGAAAAAACCAGCAAAATGGCACCGACGGTGATGGCCGAGTCGGCGACGTTGAAGGCCGGCCAATAGTAGCCGGCGGCATGCCATTGAATGAAATCGACGACCGCGCCGAAGCGCACGCGGTCGATGACGTTGCCCAGCGCCCCGCCCATGATCAGCGCCAGGGCGAGCGAGAGCAGTTTCTGTTCGGGATGGCGGCGCAGTTCCAGCGCGATCCAGCCGGAAACCGCCAGCGCCAGCACCGTGAACAGCCAGCGTTGCCAGCCTGGCTGATCGGCCAGGAAGCTGAAAGCCGCCCCGGGGTTGAAGGTCAGCACCCAGTTCCAGAACGGCGCGACGTAGATCGTCTCGCCAAGGCGGATGTTTTCCAGTGCGACCCACTTGCTGATCTGGTCGAGGATGACGACCAGGCCGGCCAGCACATACCAGCGCCTGACTTCAGGCATGCGTGCGTGCCTCGCCTGGACCGTACAGGTTGCTGACGCAGCGGCCGCACAGGGCCGGATGTTCGGCATTGGCGCCGACATCTTCGCGCACATGCCAGCAGCGCTCGCACTTGCCATGCACCGAGGGACGGGCGGCCAGTGCATCGGCAGCCCCCTCAACCAGCGTCGCCCGGGAACAGATCAGCACGAACTTGAGGTCGTCGCCGAGCGAAGCCAGCAGCTCGTATTTTTCACGGGTGCATTGCAGTTCGACTTCCGCCTGCAAGGATGAGCCGATCTTGCCGGCTTCGCGCAATTCTTCCAGCGCCTTGGTGACATCGGCCCGCACCCCGCGAATCTGCGACCACTTGGCCAGCAGATCACCCTCGCCCTCCGGCTTGGGCAATTCGTGCCAAGTCTGGAACATCACGGACTGCCCGGCATCGCCGGTCAGCACGTGCCAGACTTCTTCGGCGGTAAACGCGAGAATCGGCGCCATCAGCCTGGTGAAGGCCTGCAGGATGTGCCAGAGCGCCGATTGCGCCGAACGGCGGGCGGACGAATCCGGCGCCGTGGTGTACAGGCGGTCCTTCAGGATATCGAGGTAAAAGCCGCCGAGGTCTTCCGAGCAGAAGGTTTGCAGCGCCTGAACGACGCGGTGGAATTCGTAGCGCTCGTAATCGGCCTGGCAGCTTTCCTGCAACTCGCGGGTCAGCGCCAGCGCATAGCGGTCGATTTCCAGCCACTGGTCGGCTGGCAGCATGTGCCTGGTGGCGTCGAAATCGGCGGTGTTGGCCAGCACGAAGCGCAGCGTGTTGCGGATGCGACGATAGCCTTCGACGACGCGCTTGAGGATTTCGTCGGAAATCGACAGTTCGCCTGAGTAGTCGGTCGAGGCTGTCCACAGGCGCAGGATTTCGGCGCCCATCTTGTCAGAAACCTGCTGCGGCGCAATGACGTTGCCCTTGGACTTCGACATCTTGTGGCCCTTGCCGTCGACCACGAAACCGTGCGTCAGCAACGCCTTGTACGGTGCTCGGCCGTCGATGGCGCCGCCGGAGAGCAGCGAGGACTGGAACCAGCCGCGATGCTGGTCGGAACCTTCGAGGTACAAATCCGCCGGGTAGGCGAGGTCCGCCGCATGCGAGCCGCGCAGGACATGCCAGTGGGTAGTGCCGGAATCGAACCAGACGTCCAGCGTGTCCTTCATCTTGACGTAGTGGTCGGCCTCGGCACCCAGCAATTCGGCCGCATCCAGCTTGAACCAGGCTTCGATGCCCTCTTTCTCGACGCGTTGCGCAACCTGCTCGATCAGTTCGGCAGTGCGCGGGTGCGGCAGCGCGGTTTCCTTGTGCAGGAAAAAGGGAATCGGCACGCCCCAGTTGCGCTGGCGCGAGACGCACCAGTCCGGACGGGTCTTCATCATGGCTTCCAGTCGGGCGCGCCCCCAGGCCGGGAAGAACTGCGTTTCATCGACGGCGCGCTCGGCAATCCAGCGCAGGGTCGAGGAATTCTCGTCCTTCTTGTGCTCCATGCCAATAAACCACTGTGTCGTGGCGCGAAAGATGATCGGCGTCTTGTGGCGCCAGCAGTGCGGATAGCTGTGCTGGATTTTCTCGGTTTTGAGCAGTCGACCGCGGCATTCGAGTTCCTGCAGCACCAGCGGGTTTGCTTCCCACACCGACTTGCCCGCCAGTTCGCCAACCGAGAGCGCCGGCGTGTTGCCGAGGAAACGACCGTCGCTGCCAACCGGGTTATTCACCGGCAGGCCGTATTTCTTGCCAATGTTGTAGTCGTCTACGCCGTGCGCCGGGGCGGTATGCACAAGGCCGGTACCGGCTTCGGTCGTGACGTGCG
>DATIUN010000388.1:0-6435 GCA_035466795.1 Azonexus sp.
CGCCTTCGAGTTTCACGCCTTTTTCCATCAGGTATTCATGGATGTCGAGCAGGCGGCAGCCGGGGAAGATCTTGTCGAACTCGTACTTCTGCAGCTGATCCATGCAGGTGCCGCAGGAGACGATCACCGTCTTGATGTCGAGGTAGTTGAGCGTGTTGGCCATGCGATGGAACAGCACGCGGTTGTCGGTGGTGATCTTCTGCCCTTCGTCCTCGTTGCCGGCGGCATTCTGCGGATAGCCGCAGCACAGGTAGCCCGGCGGCAGCACGGTGGTCGCGCCGACCTCGTATAGCATGGCCTGGGTGGCGAGAC
Source organism: Azonexus sp. (assembly GCA_035466795.1). Classification (GTDB taxonomy): domain Bacteria; phylum Pseudomonadota; class Gammaproteobacteria; order Burkholderiales; family Rhodocyclaceae; genus Azonexus. The sequence goes on from DATIUN010000388.1 coordinate 313, forward strand.
CGACCTGCGAAAAAAGGCGCTCGGAACCGCAACCGGGGAAATAGAAAACGGCGTCGGATTCCTCGGTCGTCTTCTGCGGATTGCGAATGACCGGAATGACCTTGTCGTCCTCGATGTCGAGCAATGCCCGCGAGGTGCGTTTCGGCAGGTTGCCGGGCATTGGCCGGTTGAGGAAGTGGATGACCTGCGCCTTGATGGTTGGCGCCCCGAGCGTCGCCGGCGGATGGGCGCGGCTGTCCTGGATCAGGCCGACTGCCTTCGCCGCCTTGTGCGCCAGCCGCTGGGCCTTGAAACCGAAGCCCATCATCACGCCGCGCATCAGCTTGATCGTCGCCGGATCCTTCAGGTTCAGGTAGGTTATCGCCGCCACGGTGCCGGGGCTGAAGCGTTTCTTGTCCAGCTTGCGTAGGAAATTGCGCATGGCGACCGAAACGTTGCCGAAATCGATGTCGACCGGACAAGGCTTGATGCAGCGGTGGCAGACGGTGCAGTGGTCGGCGACATCGTTGAATTCATCGAAATGCTTCAACGAGATGCCACGGCGGGTCTGCTCCTCGTAGAGGAAGGCCTCGACCAGTAGCGACGTGCCGAGTATCTTGTTGCGCGGGCTGTAGAGAAGGTTGGCGCGTGGCACGTGCGTCGAACAGACCGGCTTGCACTTGCCGCAACGCAGGCAGTCCTTGACCATGTCGGAAATCTTGCCGATTTCCGACTGCTCCATGATCAACGATTCGGTGCCGAGCAGGTTGAACGATGGCGTGTAGGCGTTGCCCATGTCACCACCGGGCATCAGCTTGCCCTTGTTGAAACGGCTTTCCGGATCGACCCTCTGCTTGTAGGCGCGGAAAGGAGCGATTTCGGCCTCAGTCAGAAATTCCAGCTTGGTGATGCCGATCCCGTGTTCTCCGGAAATGACGCCGTCCAGCGAACGAGCCAGATGCATGATGCGTTCGACGGCACGGTTGGCTGTCTGCAGCATCTCGTAATTGTCCGAATTGACCGGGATGTTGGTGTGCACATTGCCGTCGCCGGCGTGCATGTGCAGCGCGACGAAGACGCGGCCGCGCAGTACTTCACCGTGGATGGCCGAAATGCGCTCGATGATCGGACGATAGACTGTGCCATCGAAAATCTTGGTCAGACGCGGCTTCAGTTCCTGCTTCCACGACGTGCGTACCGAGTAATCCTGCAAGCGGTGGAAGAGCGTTGGATTGGCAGTCTTGTTGTTCAGTTCGCCGGCCGTCACGCCGTAGGACGCGAAGTACGACTCGGCTGCGGACAGCGGCAGGTCGAGGTTTTCCAACAGCCAGGCCCAGCGTCGGCGGACTGCCTCGACGTATTCGAGTGCTGCCTGCCGGCGGTCGCCGATCAGCAACTCCTTGTCGAGATTGGCATCACCGGCATGCAGCGGCAGATCACCTTTCAGGAATTCGCTCAACGCATCGCACAGCGCCAGCTTGTTCTGCGTCGACAGCTCGATGTTGATGCGCTCGATACCGTCGCAGTAGTCGCCCATGCGTGGCAGCGGGATGACCACGTCCTCATTGACCTTGAAGGCGTTGGTGTGGCGCGAGATCGCCGCGGTGCGCGAACGGTCGAGCCAGAATTTCTTGCGCGTTTCGGCGTCGACCGCGATGAAGCCCTCGGCGGCGCGCAGGTTGCACATGCGCACCACGGCCGAGGCGGCCGCCATCACCGCATTCTCGTCGTGGCCGACGAGGTCGCCGATCAGCACCATCTTCGGGCGGCCGTGGCGCTTGGCCTTGGTTGCGTAGCCGACGGCCTTGACGTAACGCTCGTCCATGTGCTCGAGGCCGGCGAGCTGCACGCCGGCCGTATGGCCGGCGCCGCCCGGCTTGAAGTGATCGGTGATCTCGACGATGGCCGGCACCGCTTCGCGCACCTGGCCGAAGAATTCGAGGCAGACGGTACGCGTCACCGGCGGCATCTTGTGCAGCACCCAGCGCGCGGCGACGATGATGCCGTCGGTGCCTTCCTTCTGCACGCCCGGAATGCCACCGAGGAACTTGTCGGTCACGTCCTTGCCGAGGCCGATCTTGCGGCAGGCGGTCCCCGGCATGGTCAGGATTTCCTCGCCGAGTAGCTTCCTGCCGCTCGGGTCGACGCGCTTGACGCGGAACTCGACGTTTTCCTGCTCGTGGATCTTGCCGTAGTTGTGATTGACGCGTTCGACTTCCAGCCAGTTGCCATCCGGATCGACCATCTTCCACCAGGCCAGGTTGTCGAGCGCAGTGCCCCACAACACAGCCTTCTTGCCGCCGGCGTTCATGGCGATGTTGCCGCCGATGCAGGAGGCTGAAGCCGAGGTCGGGTCGACCGCAAAAACGCGGCCGGCCAGCGCAGCGGCTTCCGAGACGCGCTCGGTGACGACACCGGCGCCGGTGCGGATGGTGGCGTAGGGCGTTTCATGGCCGGCCAGCACCAGTTCCTCGACCGGGCCGATGTCGATCAGCTTTTCGGTATTGATCACCGCCGAATACGGCGTCAGCGGCACCGCGCCGCCGGTGTAGCCGGTGCCGCCGCCGCGCGGGATAATGGTCAGGCCGGCTTCGATGCAGCCGCGCACCAAATGGCCGATTTCTTCCTCGCTATCTGGCGTGAGGACGACGAAGGGGTATTCGACGCGCCAGTCGGTCGCATCGGTGACGTGCGAGACACGGGCCAGGCCGTCAAAGGCGATGTTGTCGCGACGCGTGTGTTTGCCGAGGATCTTAAGTACCTTGCGGCGCAGGTCGTAAGTCCGTTCGAAATGCTCGGAAAAGCGGTTGACCGCTAGCTGCGCCGCATCGACCAGGCGCCTGACTTTTTCCGAGCGCCCCAAGTCCTCTTTTTCCGTCGCCTGGCGGCGTTTTTCGACCTCAATCAGACGATGGCGCAACGCATTGACCAGCGCCGCACGCCGCTCGCGATTGTCGAGTAGATCGTCTTCCAGATAGGGGTTACGCTGGACGACCCAGATATCGCCCAACACCTCGTAAAGCATGCGCGCCGAGCGGCCGGTGACGCGTTCGGAGCGAAGTTCGTCGAGGACCGCCCAATTATCGGCGCCGAGCAGGCGGATGACGATCTCGCGATCGGAAAACGATGTGTAGTTATAGGGGATTTCGCGCAGGCGGGCGGTCATCGGTGCGGGCAGGTTACGTCAGAAAGCGAATTTTAACGTATTGCAGCGCAACACGCGGGACTCGGGCGGGCATCGGTATTGCCATTCGTTCACCCGGATCGTTCGGCTCGGCAATGCCGTCAACACCGCTCCAATTTGGAGACAACAAAATTTGAACAAAGTTTGCGCTGGATCAAATGCAATAATTGCTGCGCCGCCACATGTTTTTTATAGTTCCACTTGTCACGAACACATGCAGGGCGCAACCGTGCATGTGCAAGTCCAGGGAGGCAACACCTGCCTTCCCATCCCGTTGGCCGGAAAACCCTATCGGCTGCGCCGTGATGGTCATCGAGGCGCCTGCTCTCAAGGCGGGCGTTTCGATTGGCCGACGAAGTTCGTCCTGTCTGCGGTTCCGGATCCAATACCGGAACGCGGAAGGTGTTTTCGATCGCGGCGCGCAATCATCTATTGCAGCGCGTCCAACTTGGGGTACGGCGGTTTTCATGGAATCGATGTCGAGTCTGGCAGTGGCGGGCGGCTTCATGGCCGTGCTCGGCGTTGCGCTGGCGGCGCTGCTGGCTTTTGCCAATCGCAAGCTGTTCGTCTATGAGGATCCGCGCATCGAGCAGGTCGAGGATCTGCTACCCAAATCGAATTGCGGCGCCTGCGGCATGCCCGGTTGCCGCGGATTCGCCGAAAAGGTGGTGACCGGGGACGTGGTGCCGGCGCAATGTACGGTGAGTTCCCCCGAGCAGCGCCAGGACATTGCCGACCTGCTTGGCGTGAATGCAGGGAATATCGAAAAGAAGGTAGCGCGTCTGGCCTGCGCCGGCGGCAAGCATGTGGCCTTTACCCGCGCCCGCTATGCCGGGCTCAAGACTTGCCGCGCGGCGGCCGTGGTCGGTGGCGGTGGGAAGGAATGCGCCTGGGGCTGCCTTGGCTTGGGCGACTGCGAAGTGGTCTGCCATTTCGATGCCTTGCATCTGGATGGCCATGGTCTGCCCGTCGTCGATGCCGACAAGTGTTCGGCCTGCAACGATTGCGTCGAAGTTTGTCCGAAAGGCCTCTTTTCACTGGAGCCAATCAGCCACCGTCTCTGGATTGCCTGCAAGAACAAGGCGGATGGCGACACGGCCGAGGCTTCGTGCGAAGTCGCCTGCACCGCCTGTGGCAAATGCGTGGCCGACGCACCGCCCGGCCTGATGCGCCTCGACGGTCAGTTGGCAACGGTGGTTTACGAACTGAATGCATGGGCCACCAAAGGCCCCACCGAACGTTGTCCGACCGGCGCCATCGTCTGGTTCGAGTCTCCCAACAAGGCGACCAAGGGGGCCGCCGCCAAGAAAATCCTGCGGCAGGATGCGCTGCCCCAGTTGCACTGAGTTTCCAAGGAGTTTGTCATGTTGAAGAAACTGTTCTCGTCCGCCACAAACACCGGCGAAGTTGCTCGGCAAATCAAGTATCCGGGGGTGCGTGAGGCCGTCGACGGCAACACCGCCGTCATTCATGTCGAGCGCGAAGCATCCGATGCCGCGGGCGCCTACCCGATCACACCGTCGACGCAGATGGGCGAATACTGGGCCGAGGCGGTAGCGCAGGGGCACATCAACATCTCCGACAAACCGCTGATCTTCATCGAGCCCGAATCCGAACATGCCGCCGCGGGCGTCACCGCCGGCATGGCGATGACCGGCTTGCGCGCCACCAACTTTTCGTCGGCACAAGGCGTGGCGTTCATGCACGAGTCGCTCTATGGCGCCGTCGGCAAACGCCTGCCCTACGTGCTCAACATGGGTTGCCGCGCGATCACCAAGGCGTCGCTGAACGTGCATTGCAGCCATGACGATTACCACTGCGTCGACGACACCGGCTTCATTCAGGTCATGGCGAAAAATGCCACCGAGGCCGCCGATCTCAACCTCATCGGCCGCAAGATCGCCGAGTTGTCGCTGACGCCGGCAATCATCGGTCAGGACGGCTTCCTGACCACGCACCTGATCGAGTCGGCCGTGTTGCCCGAGCGCGAACTGATCGAGGAATTTGTCGGCCGGCCGGATGACATCATCGACACGCCGACTCCGGCGCAAGTGATGCTCTATGGCCCGAAGCGCCGCCGCGTACCGGCGATCTGGGACGTCGATACACCCATGGTGTCCGGCGCCGTGCAGAACCAGGATGCCTACATGCAGGCGACCGCCGGCCAGCGCCCGTATTTCTTCGATCATATCGAAGCGATCACCGATGGCTGTTTCGCGGAATATGCCGGCCTCACCGGCCGCGGCTATCAGCGCGTGGCGACCTTCAAACTGGAAGACGCCGATTACGTCATCGTCGGCATGGGCAGCATGATCGTGCAGGCCGAATGCGTCGCCGACTACCTGCGCGAGACGCGCGATCTCAAGGTCGGCGTGGTCAATCTGACCATGTTCCGTCCCTTCCCCGGCGACCTGCTCGGTCAGGTGCTGCGCGGCAAGAAGGGCGTGGTCGTGCTGGAGCGTACCGACCAGCCGTTGGCCGAAGATCTGCCGTTGATGCGCGAAGTACGTGCCACGCTGATCAAATGCATCGAGAACGGCATGGCGCCGGACGACGAGCGGCCCTTCCCGAAGTATGCGAGCTTCGCGACCGGCGATATGCCGCGTCTCTACTCGGGTTGTTACGGACTCGGTTCGCGCGACCTGCAGCCCGAAGGCCTGATCGGCGCCATCGAGAACATGCTTCCCGAAGGCGCGAAGCGCAAGTTCTTCTACCTTTCCATCGACTTCGCCCGCGACCCGCTCAATCCGAAGGACGAGGTTCATCAACAGGACCTGCAGGAAAAATACCCCCAAATCAAGGCGATGGGCATTCGCGGGAGCGAGAACCCGAACCTGCTGCCCAAGGGGGCGATCACCGTGCGCATGCACTCGGTGGGCGGCTGGGGTGCCATCACCACCGGCAAGAACCTGGCGATGACGCTCTACGAACTGCTTGGCTGGGACATCAAGGCCAATCCG
>DATIUN010000389.1:0-2384 GCA_035466795.1 Azonexus sp.
TAACGGGCCGCACAAGCTGGAAAGCTTTGCCCGGACGATCAACATCAACCTGGTCGGTACCTTCAACATGATCCGGCTGGCTGCCGAGGCGATGCTGAAGGGCGCGCCGGATGCCGGCGGCGAGCGCGGCGTGATCGTCAATACCGCTTCCGTTGCCGCGTTCGAGGGCCAGTTGGGGCAGGCGGCCTATGCTGCCTCGAAGGGCGGCATTGTCGCCCTGACCCTGCCGGTGGCGCGCGAATTCGCCAGAAGCGGAATCCGCTGCGTGACCATCGCCCCGGGCATCATGGAAACGCCGATGCTGCTCGGCATGGCGCCGGAGGTTCAGGAAGCGCTCGGCAAGATGGTGCCGTTCCCGTCACGCATGGGCAAACCTTCCGAATTCGCCGGGCTGGTCAGGCACATCGCCGAAAATGCGTATCTGAACGGCGAAGTGATCCGCCTGGATGGCGCCATCCGGATGGGGGCCAAATAATCTATACTTCGGCTCCGCCCCAAACCAGAAAGGCGCTTCGGCGCCTTTTTTCATTGCATGTCTGAAGCTTCCTGCGAGTTTTCCTGCTATCACTGCGGCCAGCCGATTCCCGAGGATCTCGATCTGTCGGTCGACATCGGCGGCGAGGCGCGTGCGATGTGCTGTTACGGTTGCCAGGCGGTGGCGCAGTCGATTGTCGCCAACGGACTCGAGGATTATTACCGCAGCCGCGACTCATTGCCCGAATCGCCGCGCGAGGCCATGCCGGCCATTCTCGAGCAACTGGTGCTCTACGATCATGCAGATTTCCAGAAAAGCTTCGTCAAGGCGCTCAGCGAGAACGAGCGCGAAGCCTCGCTGCTGCTTGAGGGGATCACCTGCGCAGCCTGCATCTGGCTCAACGAGCAGCATGTCGGCAAGTTACCGGGGGTGACGGCGGTCGACATCAATTATGCGACGCGCCGCGCCCGCGTGCGCTGGGACGATACCCGAGTCAAGCTGTCCGACATCCTTGGCGCGATCGCCGCCATTGGCTACCGCGCCTATCCCTACGACGCGGCGAAGAACGAGGAAATTTCGCGCAAGGAACGGCGCGATGCGCTGTGGCGCCTGTGGGTAGCCGGTTTCGGCATGATGCAGGTGATGATGTACGCGATTCCGGTCTATCTGGCCGAGGGCGACATGACGGCCGACATCGAGAGCCTGATGCGCTGGGCCAGCCTGCTGCTGACGCTGCCCGTGGTTTTCTATTCCTCGTCGCCGTTCTTCCGCAATGCCTGGCGCGATCTCAAATTGCGCCGGGTCGGCATGGACGTGCCGGTGGCGCTCGGCGTCGGCGCAGCCTTTGTGGCGAGTTGCTGGGCGACGCTGACCCAGCATGGCGAGGTTTATTTCGATTCGGTCACGATGTTCGTCTTCTTCCTGCTCGGTGGCCGTTTCCTCGAGATGACGGCGCGCCAGAAGGCGGTCAGCGTCACCGAGGCGCTGGCCAAGCTGCTGCCGGCGTTCGCCCAAATCATGCCCAATTTCCCGGTCGACCGCAGCACCGAACAGCGCGTGGTTGCCGACCTGAAACCCGGCGACGTGGTGTTGGTGCGGCCCGGCGATATCGTGCCGGCCGACGGCAAGGTGATCGAAGGCGCCAGTTCCGCTAACGAAGCGCTGCTGACCGGCGAGAGCAGGCTGGTGCAGAAGATGCCCGGGATGGCGGTGACCGGTGGCTCGGTGAATGCGGAAAGTCCGCTGGTCGTGTGCATCGAGCAGGTCGGCGAGGGAACACGGCTGTCGGCGATCATTCATCTGATGGAGCGGGCGGCCGCCGAAAAGCCGCGCATCGTCGAACTGGCTGACCGCATCGCCAGCTATTTTGTCGCCGCGCTGCTCGTGGTGGCGATTGCGGTCGCCATCGGCTGGTATCTGGTCGATCCGTCGAAGGCCTTGTGGATCACGGTTTCGGTACTGGTCGTTACCTGCCCGTGCGCGCTTTCGCTGGCGACGCCGATCGCGCTGACCGTGGCGGCCGGTGCGCTGGCCAAGGATGGCCTGCTGGTGACGCGCGGACACGCCATCGAGACGCTGGCGCGGGCGACGCATTTCGTTTTCGACAAGACTGGTACGCTGACCAGCGGCCGGATGCGCCTCGTCGACCTGCTGCCGACCGGTGCCTTGGCGCGCGACGAGTGCCTGCTCATTGCGGCCGCTCTCGAACAGGCATCCGAGCACCCGGTTGGCCTCGCCTTGCGGGGTGCCGCCGGGCAACTTGACCTGCCGGTCTCCGGGAATGCTCTGAGCGAGGCGGGGCAGGGCATCGAAGGCGAGATTGGCGGCCGTCGCTACCGGATCGGACGTCCGGACTATGCTTTGGGGCTAGCGCCTGGCGGCTTGCCCGAAATCGCCGCCGCCTGGCTGG